>JAEZFH010000133.1 GCA_023437885.1 Bacillota bacterium
CCTGTCCCGAAGAGAAGGCTTGTGAGGTCAATCCAAAATCAATGTTTTGTATAATCGTGAGATCCGTCTTTGGGTCGATTCCCTGTTTCTTCAGGATATACTCGAATACCATCTGAGGCATCCCTCCAGCCCTGCCGCCGATTACTGTCTTTCCCTTAACATTATTCCAGTTGAACTCCTCATTCGGATTACGGCTTACCAGAAAATTACCTGCTCTCTGGGTTAATTGAGCGAAGTTCACTACATAATCCTCCGCACCTTCGTTATACACATAGATGGAAGCCTCCGCACCCATGAAGCCGATATCGCAGTCTCCCGAAAGAAGCGCGGTCATTGTTTTATCTGCCCCAAGACCGTTCACCAGGTTCACCTTCAGACCCTCCTCTTCAAAATAGCCTTTCTCAAAGGCAACATACATCGGTGCATAAAAGATGGAGTGAGCCACCTCATTTAATGTGATTTCCGTAAGACCCGAGCTGCGCTTGCAGCCAGCGAACATCGTTACGATTAAGGTAAGTACTGCTAGTACACATATGAATTTACGCTTCATAAAACCCTCCGAAGAATTCTATTACGCTTATAATATATTCGAAGGGTGATAGGGATTGTGCCAGTACTAAATGTTCTTTTATCTCTATAATTTCATAAAAAGAAGGCTTTCCCCCATACGGTATTCCAAACCGTATAGGGGAAAGCCTATTTTCATTATTAATGATATTAAATTATCTCATATATCTTACATTTGTCTATACTTCATTTTTAAAATGTCTATGAAGCTTCTAATATCATCTTTCATTTACTGCCTCTCACCAAGTGTAACCTTCAGCACCTTCTCCGCATAGCTTCCTCCGTCCATAACTTGAACCTTTAATTCCACCGCCTGCCCGGCCTTCTTATAACTAAGTGCATTCTTCAGGTCCTCGATCGTCTCAATCTTGCTGCCGTCCAACCCGGTAATAATATCCCCCTGCATCAAGCCTGCCTTTGCTGCCGGTGAGTCCTCCACCACGTCATTGACATAGATACCGATGGGCATATTGAAACGCTTTGCATAGATATCGGTTACCTCCTGCGCGGTGGAAGTATCGATTCCCAGGAAGCCCTGTTCCTCTGCTGCCACTACCTCACGATTCATTAATTCATTGATCATCGGAACCGCATTGGAGATAGGGATAGCATAACCCATACCCTCCACTTCTGCGGAAGCAAATTTCACGGAATTGATACCGATTACCTCTCGGGCGGTATTGATGAGAGCTCCGCCGCTGTTACCGGGATTGATTGCTGCATCGGTCTGAAGCAGGGTCATTTTCTGATTATCGATGGTTACTTCCCTGTTAACCGCACTTACATAGCCTACGGTTACGGACTGTCCATAGCCAAGAGCATTACCGATGGCAATTACCATCTCTCCGGCAGCCATGTCATCCGAATTTCCCAGGGTGGCAACCTTGATTGTGGAAGCAGTTTCTTCGGACAGGCTGTTCATATCAACGGACAGCACTGCCAAATCGGCATTCGGCTCTGCTCCCTTAATCGTTGCAGTAGTTTTCGTTCCATCGGAGAATACGATCTCGATAGCAGTCGCACCTTCGATTACATGATTATTGGTTACAATCAGAAGCTGTGAGCCGTTCTGGCCAATAATGATACCGGAACCGCTGCCCTGGGACTCCTGCGCATATTCCCTGCCAAAGAAATCATACTGGTTTAATGTCGCCGTGGAATTGATTGCCACGATGGAAGGCATTACATTAGCTACCACATCCGATACATCGGTCGCAACCTGATCAGAGGAATTGTTGGAGGTCTTGATGGTATCCGTCTTATCCGTCCCTTGAGTTACCTCGGTAATCTGAAGATTGTTGTCATTATTGCCGTCCCGGGAGATTTTATCCGGCCATGCCACCATATAATAAGCCTGAAATACCACTCCTGCTATAAGTCCAAACGCAACCGCAGATGCGGTAAGCTTAACCGCTCCGGCAAATCTTCTCTTCTTCTTAGGCTTTACATCAATCACAGGCGGTACCGTATACATAGGATTGGCCTGATCATTCTGGTAGCTGTTCTTCGTATAATCCTGAATGATACTGTTACCGGTATAGGAATAAGAAGTTCCTCCGTAATTGCTGCTCTGGTTATTCTGATTTACGGTGCCGTCAGTCTGACCGGCATATGGATTGTTATTGATGTTTTCATTGTTCATGTTTTCATTACTGATGTTTTCATTACTGATGTTTTCATTGTTGTTGTTTTCGTTGTTCATAAAAACTCTCCTTTCAAAATATTATCTAGATGTAATCTATCAGGTTTCTCCTGGTATCTCCTTTTGATAAGGATAGTTTATCAATAAAATATGTTCACTTTGTGTTCTGTTTTTGAAAAATATATGAAGAAACAGATTAAGCAGCTGAAATAGGAATATAGCTTCCCAATATCTTCATCTCAATTGCTTCCTCCTTGATACAGTGGAGGGCATTCATCACTGCCGGATCATCCAGGCTCCCCTCAATATCAACAAAGAAGCGGTAGGCAAATGCTTTTCCGGCAATAGGCCTGGACTCAATCTTCGTCATATTGATATTGTTATAAATAAAATGGGAAAGCATATGGTACAGCGAACCGCTTCTGTGCGGCAGTGCAAAGCAGATGCTGGTACGCTCAGCACCCTGCTCATACAGCTTCCGGTTGGAAATAATAATAAAACGCGTAGTATTATGATCCTCGTTATGAATTCCTTCCTGCAACAGGCTTAGACCATGATATTCACCAGCCCTCCTGCTTGCAATGGCTGCCTGGGTGATATCCTGCTCCTCCAGCACGCGGCGGGCACTTCCGGCCGTACTGCCACCTTCTGCCTGGCTTATCTGCGGGTGCTCCTTAAGAAAACCGGAGCACTGCAATAATCCCTGCTTATGAGAGTATACTTTGGTAATTCCCGAAAGCTCCGCTCCCGGCAGTCCCCATAGATTATGCTCAATCTTCACCAGATGCTCTCCAATAATATAATTATCAAATTCCGCCAAAAGATCAAAGATATCCGATAAGGTACCCGTTGAAGAATTCTCAATAGGAAGAACACCGTATTCAGCCTCTCCGTCGCGAACCGCCTTCATTACCTCCTCAAAGGCCGCCATCGGTATTCCCATCACATCCATATTAAAATACTCAAGCATTGCCTGCTCCGTATAAGCTCCTCTTTCGCCGTAAAAAGCAACTCTGGTATCCGCGGTTCTGGGAATGTGGGTCACTGGATGAAAGCCCAGACTGTCCTTATTCTCCAGCAGAGTATATTGCAGTCTGCGGCTCATGGACATAATTTGCTTAAAGAGATCCGCAACCGCCTTTTGATTATAATCGTATTTTGTCAATTGCCTTAGTGAGCCCAGCTTTTCTTCTTCTCTGCCGGCATCAAATACCGGCTTTCCGACACTCCGTTTATATTCTGCGATGTCTACCGCTAATTGCATTCTTTCTTCGAACAATTCCACCATCCGGCGGTCTATCTCAT
The DNA here is from genome assembly GCA_023437885.1 of Bacillota bacterium. Lineage (GTDB taxonomy): Bacteria > Bacillota > Clostridia > Lachnospirales > Lachnospiraceae > Mobilitalea. The sequence goes on from JAEZFH010000133.1 coordinate 3,515, forward strand.
CAATCTTTTTTCTGCTCTCCTGTAAATCAACCATTTTTTCCTCCAATATTCCTATTGTTTCCCATCCTTTTGACCCATTATACTATTAGTGGACAATCGATGCAACCTATAACTAATAAATCAAGCGGATGCCTCATACTATATTGAAATCCTCAATCTTCCGATATATAATAAAACCAGTAGTAATATATTAAAATCAGCAATATAAGTAAGGAAGCAGCAAAAGCAACTAAGATGAAGCAAAAGAAATTAATACGTGGAGGTACTTATGATAAAGACAATTCGCCGGGTGCTGATTCTTCTCGTTCTTGTTACCACAATCATCATCCTGACTATAACTGTATACAACTCTGGCAGAACCTACTTTAATGAGGATCAGGAGACTGGTAACACCATCGGCAATATTTATAATGGCGGATTATTCTGTGAACGAAACGGGAGAATTTTTTTCAGTAATGATGCAGATGACGGAAGCCTGTATGTTATGGACTCAGACTTATCCAATATAAAGAAAGTATATGACGACAAAGCAGTATTCATTAATGCAGATGATAATTATGTCTATTATGTGCGTGCAAATAATACCAGAGAAAACCAGACCAACAGTATCCTTATGTTTTTTAACACCGGAGTATACCGGCTGAACCACAACGGCAAAGGCCTGAAGGCCTTTACCGGTAATCCGGGAGCATATCTGATGCTTCGCGGCAACAATATCTATTTTCAGCGCTATGATGTCAGTATTGGGCTGTTTCTATACCAGTATATGATTGATGGCTCCCGGGAGCGGCTGTTGGTTGAGGATGCCGTTATTCCGGCTACGGTTATGAATAATTCTTTGATTTATAATGGCTATTCCAAAGACCATAATATTAACGCTATGGATTTATCAAGCTTTACTCATCATCCCAGATTTGAGGGCAACTACTACTATCCCATCTTTCAGGGAGACTATATCTACTACCTGGATCTGAACGATAACTACCGCATCTACCGGATGAACTCGGATGGCTCGAATCCGACACTTTTAGTTAAGGAGCGCTGCTCTACTTATAATATAACGGAAGACGGCAGGTTCTTGTTCTATCAGGTAGACAACGGCAAGAAGAACCGGATTAGACGCATGAATCTGGAGACTCTGAAAAGTGAAACTCTGATGGACGGTAATTACAAACAGATTCACACTGCCGGGAATTATGTGTTCTTTAAGGATTTCGATAACACCAATACCTATATTATGGATTCGGACGGTGTTGTGGACATCAGCACCTTTGAACCTCCGAATCTGGCTGCTGTGAGCAAGTAACGCACTCTCTCAGTTCTCCAAGGAAGGACAAGGAACCGAAAGCAATCACTACATCCTCCCCGGCAGCTTCTTTGTATGCCTCTCGCACCGCCTGCTCTGCTGTATTCGCATCAATTACCGCAGAGCAGTATTTTTGTGCTTCCAGCGCCAGCTGTGCAGAAGCCAACGCTCTGCTGTTGTTGGGAGTAAGAGTGATAATCAGACTGGCGAGAGGTGCAGTGTGCTTTAATATTCCGGAATAATCTTTATCTGCGAATACTCCCAGGACCATGATAATTCTTCGTCCCGGAAAATATTCTCTGACAGCCTCCGCCAGCTTTTCTGCAGCATCCTCATTGTGCGCTCCGTCAATCAGAAAATATGGCTTCCTGGCAATTACTTCAAGTCTCCCTCTCCAACGGGTTACAAGCAGGCCCCGGTCCATTGCCTGGTCACTGATCGGATATCCCTGCTGCCGAAGAACCTCTGCCGTGCGAAGGGCCAGAACTGCATTGGTAACCTGATGCCTGCCAAGGAGCTTGATGCTGAATTTCCTGTTCCCATAGTGAAATACTGTTCCCTCCGGACGGAAAGCGAGTACTTCCGCTTCCTTTGCATCGGCGACCAGCAATACTGCCCCCTTCTCTCTGCAGGCCTCTTTCAGTACCGGAAGAACCTCCGGCTCCTGACGGCAGGTAACTACCGGTACTGCATCCTTTATTATCCCCGCCTTTTCCCTGGCGATTTCAGCAAGGGAATTCCCAAGATATTGCATATGGTCCATGCTGATGGAGGTAATCACACAGCATACCGGCTTTGTCACTGCATTGGTAGCATCCAGCCGGCCTCCAAGACCGACCTCCACTACTGCAAAATCCACCTGCTGCCATGCAAAATACAAAAATGCCATCGCAGTTTCAATTTCAAAAGTGGTCGGATGGGAGAAGCCTTCCTTTACCATAGCTTCACACGTAGGTTTTATTCTCTCAACTGCATCAATGACCCGCTGCCTGGAGATGAATTCCGTATCAACTGCCTCCGATATTGTGCTGTCTTCTATACATTTGATATTCGTAAAACTGCCTTCCGGGAGGCAATTATTCATAATATAATTTTCTTTTTTTTCCGTCTCACCGGTACTTGCTTTGCGGCAGGTAAGTTGTATTCTCTCACGATAAGAGAAAACTGCGGGCGAGATATACCGTCCAACCTTATATCCTTCCATGGCCAGTATTAATGCAATATATGCCGTAGTTGAGCCTTTCCCGTTGGTTCCCGCCACATGGATTACCTTCACCTGCTCCTGAGGGCTGCCCAGGCGGGACAGCAGCTCCGTAACGGCCTCCAGCCCCAGCTTACTTCCGTATTGATTCGACTGATCTATGAATTTTCTTGCTTCTTCGTATGTCATTATAACCTCCAGCCGCCAGCAGCACAACTATGGCTTATTTTTCATTAACTACTTGAAAGATAAAGAATTTCAGATAATAGGACTCATCCGCTGCCCATAGGATGGGATGGTCCGGCGCCTGGGTCCGGTATTCTACCTGACGGATTCTCTTTTTTACATTTCTGGCAGCCTGTCCAATGGTCTCGGTAAACAGCTCCGGCGTCATAAAGTGGGAACAGGAGCAGGTGGCCAGATATCCGCCGTCCTTAATCAGCTTCATCGCACGAAGGTTAATTTCGCGATATCCTTTGACGGCATTCTTGACGGAATTCTTTGATTTTGTAAATGCCGGAGGGTCCAGTATGACTACATCAAAGAGCTCACCGTTTTTCTCATATTCCGGCAGCAGATCAAATACATCGGCAGTGAGGAATTTCACCCGGTCAGATAATCCATTCAGCGCAGCATTTTCCGTTGCCTGAAGTACTCCCAGCTCGGAAGCATCCACTCCGATCACCTCTCTGGCTCCTCCCAGTCCGGCGTTGAGGGCAAAGGAACCGGTATGGGTAAAGCAATCCAATACTCTTGCTCCCTTACAAAGCCTCGCAATCGCTGCACGATTATATTTTTGGTCCAGGAAGAAGCCGGTTTTTTGCCCCTCCGCCACATCGACCAGATATCTCACACCATTTTCCACAATCTCAACCTTCGTATCAAAGGGTTCTCCGATAAAGCCCTTGATTCGCTCCATCCCCTCCTGAGAACGTACCTTGGCATCACTTCGTTCATACACTCCCCGGATGACGATCCCATCCTGGAGCAGAAGCTCTCTGAGTATCGTAATGATCTCCAGCTTCATCCGGTCAATGCCGAGAGCCAGCGATTGCACCACCAGAACATCCGAGAATTTATCGATTACGATGCCAGGAAGAAAATCTGCTTCTCCGAAAATCACTCTGCAGCTGTCCGTATCTACGGTTGTCTTACGGTACTCCCAGGCAGTTTTTACTCTCATGGTTAAAAACTCATGATCAATCTCCTGCCCTTTCCTTCTTGACATGACGCGGACCGTTATCCTGGAATTGGTATTAAT
>JAEZFH010000146.1 GCA_023437885.1 Bacillota bacterium
CACCATTACAGAGTACTTGAGTGCGCTTAAATACCGAACCATTCCCAATGAATCAAAGGCAATCGCATTATCATATTTTTCAACAAAGGCATCTATCATCTCATTGATGATGCGTCCATTGGTATCGGCATTGGCTTTACTAAAAATGAATTTCATTTCTTTATGGTTAAAACAGGCACTTAGTAATGCTTTAAACTGATCAGCAGAATTGTTTTCTTCAAGTGTCACCGGATGGAAGGTTACCACTGCATAAGGTTTATCTAATTTAAAATCCAAAGCAATCTCTAATTCTGATTTACTTAGAAGTTCTTCCTGGAGGATATTTTCAATTCCCAGTGATCCTACACAAAATACCCTTTCCGGTTGTTCTCCCAACTGAATAACCCGATTTCGATGTTGTTCGGTACTGGTAAAATGTAAATAACTTAATTTAGTGATTGCATGACGAATGCTTTCGTCAACAGCTCCTTCTGTTGTCTCTCCACCATACAAGTGAGCAATTGGAATCCGTTGGTTCATGGCGGCGCAACATACCGACAGCGTTTCATAACGATCACCTAAAACCAACAACATATCCGGAGCGCTCTTGGCTAAATAATCCGCAAAACCGATAATAGCTAACCCCATAGATTTTGAGATCGATGCGGCAGTATCTCCACTCAGCAAAATTTCGATTTTCTCATCAATTGAAATTCTGTCTTTTTCTATTTCTTGATAGGTTAAACCAAACTCTGGAGATAAATGTGCTCCTGTGACAACCACACGCACATCAAGTTCCGGGATTACCTTCAGCTTCAAAATGACACGTTTCAAAAGTCCGTATTCTGCTCTTGTTCCTGTCAAAACACAGATTCTTTTCTTCATAGTATTATCAGTTCATCCTCTTCAAAATTTTTAATAGCCTTAAGCCCAATAACCTCGAACCATCTCATAGGGCTGATTCCATTTCCAGGTCGTTTTATCGCGATATTTTCCTCTGAGAAGGTTTCTCCTTTGTTTATAAACCGTTTGGCTACAATACTTTTTCTGGCTATTGCAATATTTTTTTTCTCTGATTCTGCTGGCTGCTTTTCACCGTTTCCCATCGCCACTTCAACATTTCTGATTGATCTTACCATGCATGCAAGCTCATCCGGCTCAAGGCTTGCTTTATGGTCAGGCCCTTCCATATTTCTACTTAAAGTAAAGTGCTTTTCAATAACCGTTGCGCCCAGCGCCACTGCTGCAATTGGGATTTCTATCCCTTTTGTATGGTCTGAATAACCAACCGGAACCTTAAATTTTTCTCTCATAGTTATAAGCGCCTTTAAATTAACATCCAAAAAAGGCGTTGGATATTCAGTGGTACAATGTAGCAATGTTATCTCCTCACAACCATTATCTTTTAAAACAACCATAGCAGTCTGTATCTCTGCCAAAGTGCTCATACCTGTGGATAAAATTATCGGTTTACGCGTATTGGCAATCTTAATCAGATAGGGGAGATTGGTAATCTCTCCTGAAGGTATCTTCCAAAACGGCATTTCTAATTGGTTTAAAAAGTCCACGCTTTCTAAATCGAATGGAGTAGATAAAAAAACAATGCCATTATCTTGACAATATTTATTTAGTAACTCAAACTCCTTAAATGGCAGTATCAATTTTTTTATCATATCATACTGACTTCCTTGGCCGCCTGTTGCTATTTTCTGATATTCAGCTTTTTCTGCCTTTTTGGAAACAAGACTATCTACATTCGCTGTTTGAAACTTAACAATGTCTGCTCCGCATCGTTTTGCTTCAAGTATCATTTTTTTGGCAATTTCTATATCTCCATTATGATTAACGCCAGCTTCTGCAATGATTAACGTTCTCATAACTTGTCCCTTTCGAATGTTTATCTTTTCTTTATTATCCGTGCAGGATTTCCAGCTGCAGTGCAGTTATCCGGTATATCCCTAATAACAACAGCTCCCGCACCAACAACTGTATTCTCACCAATATTTAACCCTTGAATTATTTGTGTACCTGTTCCAATTTCCGTTTCTGATTTTATATAAACATTCCCGGAAACATTAACTCCAGGATACACGGTAATATAATCGTCTAATTTTGCATCATGTCCGACAGTGCAATCATAATTGACAATTACAAAATCACCCAGACATATATCTACCGTCAAGACGGTATTCGTGCATATAACACAACCTTTTCCAAGCTTGACACGATCCGATAATATTGCCCTATGGGATATTATGTTTGGAAAGATAATGTTTTCCTTGTTGATAAACTTCTGTACTATTCTTTTCCTTATTGATGCACTAGCTACTCCACATACTGCATAAATCTCTCCCTTATATTCAGACAACCATTCATCATCACCAATAATAGGGTAGCCGCAGTTCGGCCTGACCCTATGATCATGCGCCCGATCTATAAATCCCAATATGTTCCACTCATCAGCTATCTTATTATTTTCTTCAAGCAACCATAATATTTCTTTCCCCAGCCCGCCTGCTCCAATGATTACAAGATTTTTTCTAGCCATCGGACTCCAACCTCTTAAGCATTTTTTCCATTTCACCAAATTGTCCCATATCCATCCAGGCATTCTCGCTGATTGGGTATATGCCGACTCTCTCTCCAGCGTTTTTATACGTTTCTATAATCTCTGGAAAACTGATATTCGTATCAGGTTCTAAATCCTCAATTATACGTGGGTCAACTATATAGCAACCGGTGTTGGTAAAAAAAGACATCTCCGGTTTTTCAGTCATGCTTTCAATTTCACCATTTTCTCCTATCTCAATTACACCGTAAGGAATCTTTATCTTCTTCAAGGAACAAACCATTGTAATTAGATTTTTTTCTTTCTTATGAAATTGATACATCTTCTCATAATCTTCGTTAATGAGAATATCACAATTAGAAAGAATAAACGTTGAGTTAATTTTTTCTTTGAGCATAGATAAGCCACCCCCAGTACCAAGTGGCTCAATTTCTTCAATATACGTAACGTTGTAGTTTCTTTCTATTTCGTTAAAGTAGGCCTTTATCATATTTTTTTTATGATTCACAATCAATATGAAATCTCTGCAACCAAAATCATAAAATTTATTGATGATGTGTTCAGCAATTGGTATATCCCCAATTGGTATTAGTGGTTTGGGAAGTATTTTAGTAAAGGGGTAAAGCCTTGTGCCAAATCCACCTGCCATAATAACAACTGGTATCTTGAGTGTTTTCTTAGTGGATATCTCCTTATCATTCCATAGAATAACGGAAATGATCTTCCTGTTTTCGTCTACCACCGGCAGTGCTTCAATTAGCTGCTCTTTCATATACTCCCGTGCCTTAAGCTTATCTTTCTCCGAGATAAACTTTGGGTTATAATTGGCAATATCTTTAACTTTGGCCTCAAGGTTGCCTTTACGTAATATCCACCTTCTGATATCCCCATCCGTAATAGAAGCTGCCAGTTGTTCTTTTTTTTGAACAAAGAGCACCTTTTTAGCGACCTTATCTAAAGCTTGCATTGCTTCAATCAATGAACATTCCTCATCAATTAAAATTTCATTGATATCCATGCCAAATCACTTCCTTGTCCTATTCAGGTTTTTAGTCAGCAAAACCTTTTAAGCATACCGTAACAAACAAAACATCCTCATTGGTCAGATTCGTGCTGCACGGAATATTAACTATCCGCTCTAAATAATACCTTGCTTTTTCTATTCTGTAAGCTTGGCAATTCAGATACGGCTTCTGGTCACTGATGAGACCCCAAATCGGTCTTGATTGAATGCCCTTTGACGCCAAATTTTGGATAATTCCATCTCGGTTCAATGGATATTCTGCTTCACATTTTAGTGCATAAAACCAATAATTAGCTCGTATGTTCTGCTTAAAATCCAGTAAATTCAACCCCGGAACGGTTTGCAGGCCTTCCTGATAAATAAAATAATTCGCTTCTTTGATCTTGATAAAATCTTCAAGTTGCTCCAACTGGGCCAATCCTAAAGCGGCCTGAAGATTTGTCATGCGATATTTATACCCGATTTCGTCATGACTATAGTACACTTCATCACTTTTGGCCTGCGTCGTCAAATGTTTGGCTTTTTTTAATACAGCTAAGTCATTGGAGACGATCATCCCGCCGCCACCTGTAGTAATGATTTTGTTACCGTTAAATGAGTAAACACCAACATTTCCAATTGTTCCAGCATATTTATTTATATACAGACCTTCGGTATAAAAGGTTCCTATCGCCTCAGTAGCGTCTTCGATAACCTTTAAATTATACGTTTCAGCCACATACATGATTTTTTCCATATCAGCCATATTGCCGAAGACATGAACAACCACTACTGCTTTTATATGTTTGCCTGTTAATTTATTGAGCAATTTACCATTGACAAGACTACATTGATCCTTGCAGAATTCCAGCAATTTATCCGGATCTATTGTAAGTGAATCGTCACAGTCCATAAAAATCGGTTCTGCTCCAAGATACTTTACCGGATTCACAGCAGCAATAAAAGTCAATGTTGGTACAATGACTTCATCGTCTTTGGTAATATCGCACACCAATAAAGCGGTATGGAGCCCTGAAGTGCCGTTCTGACAAGCCACGGCACCTTTGACTCCAACGTATTCAGCTACATTCTTTTCAAAATCATTGACAAAGGGGCCTCCCGTTGATACCCACTCGCTTTCTACCGCCTGTATGACGTATTCTAATTCCTTGCCCTTCAAATTCGGCACAGAAAGGGGAATAATTTTATTCATGTCTTCACCTCAAATTTGCAGTGCCATTAAACGGATATACATCGGAACCAGTGATAAATAGGTTATAAGTTGTAAATATCCACCTTGTACTTATCTATGTTATTCTTAAAAAATTCAATGGTTGCAGCGAGTCCTTGTTTTAACGTGAACTGCGGTTTCCAGTCGGTCAATCTTCTAATTTTCTCATTTGATCCGAGAAGTCTGTTAACCTCACTTTTTTCCGGTCTTAGTCTTTGTTCCTCACACACAATATGAGCCTTGGGGTTAATTTGCCTGATTAATTCTTCTGCCAGTTCTTCAATGGAAATTTCCTGCTGTGTGGCAATATTAACTTCCTGACCAATAGCGTTGGCAGCTTTAGACAATGCGATAAAACCATTTATAGTGTCCTTGACGTAATTGAAGTCTCTCGTTGGCGTTAAGGAACCCAGCTTTATCTCTTCTTTTCCGGTAAGAAGCTGGGTAATTATAGTTGGTATTATCGCTCTATTCGACTGCCTGGGACCATAAGTATTAAATGGTCTTACAATCGTGACAGGTGTATCGAAGCTTCGATAAAAAGATTCTGCCAACCGGTCAGCGCCGATCTTTGTGGCCGAATATGGCGATTGACCCTGGAATGGGTGTTTTTCGTCAATCGGAACATATTGAGCCGTACCATACACCTCAGATGTTGAAGTGACCATCACCCGGCTGACTTGAAAGTCCTTGGCAGCCTGCAGAACATTTAATGTGCCCTTAATGTTAGTGTCAACATAAGTATCGGGCGAATGATAGCTGAAAGGTATAGCAATTAAAGCCGCCAGATGGAAAACATCATCCATTCCTTTCATTGCATTCCTTACGCCGTTCGGGTCTCTTACATCTCCTTGGAATATCTCAATTTCCTCAAGGATCTCTCTGGACAAAGTATCCAGCCAGCCCCAACTACTGAATGCGTTATATAATACAAACGCCTTTACTTTATTACCTTGTTTAACCAACTCTTCAGTGAGATGGCTCCCGATAAATCCTTCGGAACCAGTTACTAATACTTTCTTCACCTTGATATTACCTCTTTATTATGTTTTTCTGCCTCTGAGTATAAGATTTTCAAAGATTCTAAAAACTAATCAGGGAAAGAATTACGCCATTGAAGAGTTCCTCATTCCTGGCCCTTCACTTTAAAATTTTCTTCAATTACCTGGATAATCAACCACATAGTATTCTCCAGCATTTCACATAGCTCAATTTGTATATCAAGGTTCTTTTTCAGACTCGCAAGAGAATCTGATTCTTCTATAGTCTGAAATTTTTGCACCAGTACGGTAACTGGCCCTTGAATATTATGATATAGTAATTGGTCCCGGCTAATAGCTTTATAATAATGGTCGGTTTTCTTCATGGTTTCATAGATCTTTTTCACTTTTTTCTCAGGTATGGAGTCTCGCCAATTCTGACGGTGTGATTTTAAAACGCGCAGATGATCGGCAACGTTAGTGCGAAATTCCTCTAACTCCCTCAGGTACTCATCTATTTTTTGTTCCACATCATTCCAAGCTATGGGATGATGTGGAACGCTGCGTACCTTTTCGAAGATATTGTATTCGCGGGTGCAATATTCCTGTACGACCTGTGACAGCGGCTGTTGGATTGTGCCTTCTATTTTAGCTCCACCTTCCGTGGCATTGATGATCAGTCTATCTACTTCATTAAATTTCTTCTCAAAAATCTGTTTGAATTCCAGCCAAATCTTGCTCGTCCTGACTTGCTCACCATAATAGCCCATGACAAACAAAGATTCTTCTTCCTCAGCAAGGGGTTTTTGATCATAGACCGTGCCTTGGGCATGAGTACCATTTTCGCCGTAAGCCAGGTCCTGGCCAGTTATAACAATAGGTGAAGCACCAATATGCAAGGCCATTCCCACGGCAATATGGGCGCAAGATCCCCCCATCCACATAAAATGTTCATTTCCCAAGCCCAACTTTTCATAAAGCCAATAATATTCCCGAACATCAGAACGCATGGGGAGGATTGCTCTATCCTTGAATTTCTCGACAATTCTGGGATCGGCAACTAAAGATGATACCAGATAGGAATTGGGCGGAAATTCCTGATTTTCGTAAAAATATTCCCAGACGATCGCGCCCCGTTCAACTGTGCAAACAAAATCCGGAGTGATCCCATGGTCCAACAGTTTTTTCACAATCGTGTCTACAGCAATGATAATACCTTTACCTTGGACCTTTTTTAGTTGATCAATATTTTTATCAAGAGACGGCCCTGCCGCCACTACAAAGGCCGGAATACCCCTGAACAGATCTTTCAGCTTAGCTACATCCGCATTCTCAGGTAAATGTTGGATGTTTCTAAAGTTATTGATCAGCCCGATCAAGGAGTCATGAATAGAATTCCCAATCGTAAAATATTTATTTTTTATAGCCTTGCCGATTTCGGTAACGTACTCTTTAACCGCAGCGCTATCATATTTTCGATAATAATCATTAAAATAGAAAGTTAGATTGCGGGCAAGATTAAAAAACTTAGTAGTGAAAAGTAATTTAAAAAGATCAGCAAGTTTGTCAGCTTTCTCCGTCACAAGAATATAATTTATATTATCGAGAAGTGAAAAATCCTCATGATATAAAACATGTTGCAGAAAGTAAGGATTCGGTTCAATGATAATAAATAGGGAATCTTTATGGGCACATCGTGCTACTTTTTGGATTTCAGTCAAAGAACCTATACCGAAGAAAAAAATCAATTGCCGTAATTTGGGATTCGGTAAATTTGTTTTATCAATATGTGATTCTATGATTAAAGGCTTGCCCTCAACATCTACAAAAACTTGGGTCCCATCCTCATCTGTGCCGATATATCGAAAAGGAGCTTGGCCAAGTTCCATTTCCGCGATGAAATCAGGAACTCTCCGTCGGCTAATTACTGATAAATTATCTTCAAAGGATTTCACTATAGTTTCCTCACTTCATTCCCAATGATTTATCTTCCTGATATACAAAGTGCCCTCAATGTTAGAGGGCACTTTGTATATTTAATTTAAATTTCTTATCTTAAGAGCTGGAGAACGCCTTGTGGTTGCTGATTAGCTTGTGCTAACATAGCTTGAGCTGCTTGAGAAAGGATGTTATTCTTTTGGAAGTTCATCATTTCTTTCGCCATATCCACATCACGGATACGGGACTCAGCAGCGGTCAAGTTCTCACTTGAAGTACCCAAGTTGTTAATTGTGTGCTCTAAGCGGTTTTGTACGGCACCAAGTTTGGATCTTTCAGACGATACAAGCTCAATTGCATTATTAATACTTGTAACTGCAGCTGTTGCATTTTGGTAATCAGATACATCTAAAGCATCGCCTGCACTCGATCGAACACCAAGAGATTCCGCTTTCATGTCGTTAATGCCGATAAGGATATTCTGTCCGCTGTTGGCCCCAATCTGCATAGAGAGTGATTTGCTTGCATCAGCTACTTCAGCTTCGTATTTACGAATACTTATCGTAATGCTTTCGCCGACCTTCAGATTATCGAGACCGCCAGTAACCACCAGACTTGTTCCATTGATCGTCAATGTAGACAGAGCACCCCCACTGAGAGCAGCGGTCAAGTTATTAGGATCACCAATAGTGAAATCACTAGCGGTAATTACCGAACTATCACTTGTACGGGTAATAACGATAGTACCCGTTGCACTAATGTTAGAACCAGCAGCAGCAGCGGTATTCGTAACACCAATGGTAGCTTGGGTGTTTAATTGTACAGTAACCTTACCTGTAATTGCATCACGTAAGCCTTCTTTAGATCCATCAAGCAGCTTTTGCGTATTGAACTCTGTGGTGTTGGCAATACGGTCAATCTCATCCGTCAGCTGGTTAATTTCCTTTTGGATCTCATCACGGTCAGAAGTGGAGTTGGTGTCATTGGAAGCTTGAACAGCCAGCTCGCGCATCCGTTGGAGAATGCTGTGGGTTTCGTTCAAGGCACCTTCAGCTGTTTGAATGAGGGAGATGGAGTCTTGAGCATTTCTTCCCGCTTGATCCAAGCCACGGATTTGACCGCGCATTTTTTCGGAGATAGCCAGACCTGCAGCATCGTCACCGGCACGGTTGATGCGGAGGCCGGAAGAAAGCTTTTCCAGGGATTTAGCATTATTGCTGTTGTTGACGGTCAGCTGACGATAAGTATTGAGAGCCGACATGTTGTGGTTGATAATCATTAGTTTTATTCCTCCTTGATTTGGATGCCGAGCATCCTTGCCCGTGCATTTTCAATAGAGCGGGTATAGAGCCTCTACCCTCCGGCCGGTGCAGGGAGAAGGATCTAATTTTCCTGCTTACTATTTATATCGGTAGATTCGCAGGTATTCCTTAGTGCGATTATGGCTAATAATCCGTCTTTTTTGTTTGTTTTACTCGCTATATCTCTTTTTTTTTTGATATTAAGCTATTGTCTACAAATCTTTAATTTATTTCACACTCTCTTATCCAAAAGCACCCCCACATAATCCCGGATCGCGGCCAGCATATCCAGTAGCTCATGGGGTGGGAATTCCTTGATAACCTGGTCCTTCTTTATATCAATGAATTTAACCATCAACCGCTGGGTTCCTTCATGAAGCTCAAATCGCAAATCAGCGTTGACCTTGACCATAAATTTATTGAGATGTTCGGTCAAGTCGTAAACATCCTCACGGGTCAGCTCTTCTTTACCCTTATCCTCAGACTGTGATTGGTTTTTCCCGGCTTCCGGTTTATTGGCCGCTATGAGCTTATTCATTGACAGTTCATCAGGCTTTGCCACCTCCGGATTGGATAGATAATTGTTCGTATTCACTTGTACCGGCACTTGTCTTGCTGCAGCAACATCCATATGACCACCCCTTCCCCTTATTACATTATTCTTATATAGATTATCGGCAAAACAAGAATAATACTTAAGAGGGGAAATCAGGCAATTGACTGATTCCCCTCTTTTAGTCTATTTTTTGATATGAAACTCCTTTAAAGCAGTCAGTTCTGTCAGATCCATGGGAACGGCGGCCTCTTTATTCTCCGCCGCGATGGCATCGTAGATTTCACCCCGGTAGATTTTGATCTCTTTCGGGGCATCAATGGTGAGGCGGATACTGTCCCCCTTAATAGCGACGACAGTGACGACGATATTATCGCCGATCACGATGCGCTCTCCTGCTTTACGGGTGAGTGCCAGCATTTTACTCGCCTCCTTCAGAAGTTCCCCGAGCTTGGGCCTCAGGGAAAAGCTTGTGGCGGATGGAATACTCCGTTTTATCCAGGATAATC
>JAEZFH010000188.1 GCA_023437885.1 Bacillota bacterium
TTACCGGAGATGAGTTAGAGCAGATGACCGATGAGGAGCTGGGTGAGAGGGTGAAAAGCTGTAATGTATATGCCAGGGTTCTGCCGCTTCATAAAATGCGGATTGTTCAGGCTCTGAAGAATAACGGAGAAGTGGTAGCGATGACTGGGGACGGAGTCAATGATTCTACGGCACAGAAGGCGGCGGATATTGGGATCGCTATGGGGAAGAACGGAAGTGAGGTTACCAGGGATGCGGCCGATATTATTTTGCTGGATGATAATTTCTCTACGATCCTTGACACAATCTGTGACGGAAGAAGAATCTATCAGAATATCCTTAAAACCATTGCTTATGTACTGGCATTTCATATTCCTATTGCACTTATATGCCTGGTCACTCCGTTGCTGGGAATCGGACCCCAATCCCTTCTGCTGATGCCCCTGCACATCGTATTGCTGGAACTGGTTATGGACCCAACCGTATCAATCACCCTGGAGCGTCAGCCGGCAGAGCCTGATACAATGAGAAAATCGCCCAGGAGTCCTTCCGGGGCTCTGGTATCGGCAGGTACTTTCATCAAATGCCTCCTCCAGGGCGGAGTGATATTCTGCTCCTCCTTTTGCCTGTATTTTGGCATGCTTAACCGGGGGTTTCCGGCAGAAACGGCAAGGACCTGTGGTTTTACCGTATTGGTACTCTCCAGCATATTCCTGGTATTGGTAAATTGCTCCGAGGAGGAGTCGCTTTTTTCAACAATCCGCAGATTGTGGCCCGACAAAGGTATTTGGGTAATTAATCTGGGCATACCCGGTGTGCTGTTTCTCCTGATCTACACACCGCTGCATGAAAAGATGGGCTTTGCACCGCTTAGTATATCCAATCTGGTAATAACCATTGTGCTTTCCCTGGCGGCAGTTATGTGGTATGAGATAGTAAAGCTGTTTCGGAGATTGTTAAGAGAATAACACATTTTCAAAGCAATCGTTGAATTCCTACAAAACCTATGATAATATAGTTATAAGAGGCATAGCTTTTATGCAGTGCGTTTCAATTATAGGAATATAGACAGTAGTCCGGTAATTGAGATAGAATAATTCCTGTTGGAATTCTAAGGAGGTTTTGCCGTGAAGATATCAACGAAAGGGAGATACGCCCTGCGTCTTATGTTGGATCTCGCTTTGAATAATACCGGTGAATATATCACAATTAAAACCATTGCAGCACGTCAGGAGATTTCTGAAAAATATCTGGAACAGATTATTTCTTTACTTAACAGGGCGGGTTATGTAAAAAGCATCCGTGGAGCTCAGGGAGGCTATCGTCTTGCAAAGGAGCCGTCGGAATATACGGTAGGCATGATACTGCGTCTGACCGAGGGAAGTCTTTCTCCGATCGATTGTCTGGAGGATGAGACGGAATGCCATCGTAACGGCAGCTGTGTCACTAGAGAAGTGTGGCAGGAATTGTACGAGGCGATTTGCTCCGTGGTGGACCGGATCACTCTTCAGGATCTGGTGGACCGTCAGAGAAATTTGGTACCCTATGATTATTCAATTTAAAGCAAAGGAGTTGTCCGGTGACAACTCCTTTCTTTTACCGTGAAATTGTACGCATAACACAGCTTCTAAAACAGTTGTTACGCTGTAGACGAAACTGTAACAAAAAGTTTCCATACTTCTTAAATTATGTATTGACAAACACTTCCGACAAGTATATTATAAGAGCAATTCACACATAACCTAGTAAATAAGTATGATTACTATGAAAGTGGTGGCGGTTAAATTAAAAAACGGAGGGTAAATCTATGGCAAGAGAAAAAAAATTGCATTTTGAAACCTTACAGCTGCATGCTGGTCAGGAGAAGCCGGACAGCGCTACCGGTGCCAGAAGTGTTCCTATTTATCAGACAACTTCTTGTGTGTTTGATGACTGTGCACAGGCAGAGGCAAGGTTTAATCTTAGTGAAGGGGGGAATATCTATACCAGACTGATGAATCCCACCTCGGATGTATTTGAGCAGAGGATTGCAGCCCTGGAAGGCGGAGCGGCAGCACTGGCCACTTCTTCCGGAGCAGCGGCAATCAGCTATGCAATTCAAAACATTGCACATGCGGGAGACCATATTGTATCAGCTCAGACCATTTATGGAGGAACCTATAATTTATTTGCCCATACCTTGCCGGAGTTTGGTATTACCACCACCTTTGTAGACGGCGATAGACCGGATAATTTTGAAGAGGCAATCAGAAAGAATACAAAGGCAATTTTCATCGAAAGCCTGGGAAATCCCAATTCAAGCATCATAGACATCGCTGTAGTGGCAGAGATAGCTCATCGCAATCATATACCGCTGATTGTTGACAATACCTTTGCAACACCCTACCTGCTCCGGCCTATTGCATACGGTGCGGATATTGTTGTTCATTCCGCAACCAAATTTATAGGAGGGCACGGAACGACCATCGGCGGAGTAGTAATCGACAGCGGGAACTTTGACTGGGAGGGTTCCGGCAAATTCCCCTCCTTAACAGAGCCAAATCCCAGCTATCACGGGGTACAGTTTACAAAGGCAGTGGGCGCACTGGCTTATATCATCAAGCTCAGGGTAACTCTGATGAGGGATACCGGCTCCACCATCAGCCCCTTCCATTCCTTCCTGTTCCTTCAGGGGCTGGAGACCTTATCCCTTCGCGTAGAGCGTCATGTAGAGAATGCTTTAAAGGTAGTGGAGTTTTTACAGAAGCATCCAAAGGTAGAAAGGGTAAATCATCCCTCTTTACCGGATAATCCCTACCATGCTCTTTATGAGGAATATTTCCCTAAGGGTGCAGGCCCTATCTTTACCTTTGAAATCAAGGGTGATGCCGCTGCTGCCAAGAGCTTTATCGATCAGCTTCAGATATTTTCTCTGTTGGCCAATGTAGCTGACGTAAAGTCTCTGGTGATCCATCCTGCCAGCACCACGCATTCACAAATGAATGAAGAGGAGCTGAAGGCATCCGGGATCAATCCCAACACGATTCGCCTATCCGTAGGCACGGAACATATTGATGATATTTTGGATGATCTTGCTAATGCATTTGAACATATTTAGAAAAAAGATCGGAGGCTAACATGGCGGAATATAAGAAGAGAATAACGGAGCTGATCGGAAATACCCCCTTGCTGGAGCTGGAAGGTTACTGCAAGGAGCAAGGACTGGAGGCAAGGCTGGTAGCCAAGCTGGAGCTGTTTAATCC
>JAEZFH010000199.1 GCA_023437885.1 Bacillota bacterium
CCTATAAATCAGGCAATACTTCGATAGCAACGATTAATTCCAAGGGAGAAATCAAAGCAAAGAAGAGCGGTACAGTTAAAATTACGGTAACAGCAGAAAACGGAATTACCCAGACCTGCACCATTACGGTTAAGAAGGCACCTGCCTATGTAAAAGCCGACAAATCTGCGGTAAGCCTTAAGGTAAAGAAAACCGGCCAGATTAAGATTGCCCTGAGCGAAGGCTCGGCAGGTAAGGTTACCTACACCTCCAGCAACAAATCAATCGTTACCGTAGACAGTAAGGGTAAGGTTACAGGAAAGAAATCCGGTACCGCATATATTACAGTTAAGACCTATAACGGTAAGACTGCAAAAGTAAAAATAACAGTAAAAAAATAACAGTAAAAAAATAATAGCACAAAGAGTTATCAAAAGGGCCTTTGTAATTCAAGGATTGCATGACCCGAAGGAATCATAGATACCGGGATGTTACTTCAAAGGACTTGAGAAAACGGCAAGGACGATGAGGTGACATCCCTTCGTATCTGTTTTTTGCCAGATCAAATGACAGGGATCAGCCGGACGGCATTCATGTGTACATTTCAATTATTCAATCACTGCAAGCAACCGGGGTAAGGGCTTTGCAGTGCGTATTTTACTATAGATTCCAATAAATTATGAAGATGATATTTATTTAACAATTGCTTGTACTGTATAGTAATGAGTGATAAAATACATTAATAAAACGGGTCTAAACATATACAAAATGAGGAAGTTCATTGGATAATTTATATAAATTATAAATACATATGGGGGATAATTCTGTAAATTATTAGGACGAGAGAGGTGGGCTACATGTATAAGGTAATATTAGCCGATGACGAAAAAAAAGTTTGTCAGTTAATTAACATGTTAGTGGACTGGAAGGACTTTGATATGGAGGTAGTGGGGGTTGTACATAATGGTCTTGAAGTGCTGGATATGATTAACAAGCATTCACCGGACCTCATCATAACCGATGTGCGTATGCCGGGATTGAACGGCCTGGAGATGATTGAACGGGTTAAGCAGATAGATAATACGATTGAATTTATCATCATCAGCGGGTACCGGCATTTTGATTATGCGCACACAGCGATACAATTCGGTGTCTATGACTATTTGCTGAAACCGATTAAAAAAGAAGAGTTGAATTCAACCTTAAGTAAAATGAAGGATAAATTGAATGAAAAAAGTGAAACCATCTTTTATTACGAACGGTTGAAAAAAAACATAGAGACGAACAAAGCAAAGCTCAGGAAAGGTTTGTTTACAGAATTACTATTGAAAGGAAGCAGTAATGAAGGCCATCTGTCGGTGGAAAAGATTAATGCCGAATATCAGTACAATTTTAAGGCTGGATGCTTTCAGGTCATCAGTCTGAAGCCGGACCGTATTCGTAATTTCAATTATAATGTTACATCGGTTCTGGAAGAGAAAAGCACGCAGCTGTTGATGAAGAATTTTGAAACCTTATGCTATGATATGGGCATCTGTATTGAAAATAACTGTATGGTCTGTATTCTGAATTTCTCCCGGGAGAAGTATAAGGCAATCCGAAAGCAAATCAATGCCGTACTAAACGAAAATCTTGCACAGGATGTTATCTACCAGCAGATGGAATTAACCATTGGTCTGGGAAATGTCGTTACGGAGCTGGATAAACTGAAGGAATCCTATAAAAGATCGGAATATGCCCTGCAGCAAAGGCTTCTGGCCGGCACCAATAAGGTTCTTGAGTTTGATAAGGAGCTTTCAACCAGTATTTCGGACAGCCAGATTTTTTATGATTTCAACCAGAGCTTTCTTACCAGCGTAAGTAATTTGGATCTGGAGGCAGTGATAAGGAATCTGGATATCCTAAAAAGAAACCTGCTGGAGCGGCCGGAAACGACCGGTCATGAGATATTGCAGATGACCAAGGAAGTATGCAATGTTTATCTTCTTTGTATGAGATCAAATAAAATACTGGTGCCCGATTCGGAGCATTTTATTCCTAATTTCAGTGAAGCGGCCAATGATTGCGGTTCGGTTCATGAATTATTTAAGCTCTTAAATAAAACGCTGACGGAATCACTGGGAAAGGTGCTGGAAGATAAGAAGCAGATGAATACTAAGCCAATCCGGTTGGCAAAGCAATATATCGAAAGCAATTATATGAAGCCGATCACCCTGGATGGGGTCAGCTCCTATGTTGGGTTTAATACAACTTATTTCAGTACGGTTTTTAAAAAGGAAACAGGGAACACCTTCCTGGAATACTTATCAAATATCCGAATGAATAAAAGTAAAGAATTATTAAAGGAGACGAATAAGAATATTTCCACCATTTGTGAAGAGGTTGGTTATAGTGATGTAAAGTATTTTACCAGAAGCTTTAAAAAATATACTGGGTTAAAGCCGAACGAATTTCGTAAGCTGTATTCATAAATCCGGAGGTAAGAATGAAAAAGGAATACTGGAAATATTTAATATACCGTAATATGGCAGTCCTGCTCCTTATGTCCGTGTTTACTCTTGGTCTGCTGGTTATGATGGCTTATATAATAGTATTATCTCCGCCGTATAATTTTCTTATGATATTCTTGTTTCTTATTTACGCAATCATCCTCTACCTTTTTTATGTCTGGGTATGGATTCCCTATAAGGAAACCCGAAAAACCATGCGGTTATTCGCCAAGGGATATATCCTCCAGGGAGTATTTGAGATGCGCTATCCAATCAGCCCGATGACAGAAAAAATGAACCAGAAATTTAAAGAGATTCTGGATACGAAGGAGCTGATCAACGTATCGAAGAAGCAGGCGGAATACCTTGCGCTGCAAAATCAGATCAACCCCCACTTTTTATATAACACTTTGGAAGGAATCCGAAGTGAAGCTCTTTTTGCGGGAATTGACGGTGTTGCACAGATGACGGAAGCCCTGTCTTCCTTTTTTCGCTATACGATTTCCAATGTGGAGCATCTGGTTACCTTGCAGGAAGAGCTCCGTAATGTTGAAAACTATTTTATCATACAGCAGTTCCGGTTTGAGGATCGCTTAAGCATTGATATCAAAATTGACAGCGAGGATGAGAATGAGCTTTTGGTCGCGAAAATACCCAAGCTAACCCTCCAGCCCATCGTAGAAAATTCTATTTATCATGGTCTGGAGCAGAAGCTGGGGCCGGGAATTGTCCATATTAAGGTAGAGGCTACAAAAGACAGGCTGATCGTTACCATATCGGATAACGGGCTGGGGATCAGTGAGGATAAGGTGGCAAAACTAAATCATAAGCTGCGTGCCGTATCCATTGATGACATGCAGCCGGAAATCGCCGCCGCCGGAGGTATTGCTTTGGTTAATGTGAACAGTAGAATTAAACTATTATTCGGGGATGAATACGGCTTATATATATACAGTATTCTTAACGAAGGCACCGATGTAGAAATCACGATTCCTTATATGACGGAATAAGAAGGCGGAGAACGTTTGAAGCGATTAAAATTTTCACGCGGCAAATTTGTGCTTGCGTCCAAATTCGCAGGGTTCGGCGGCATGGGGGGTTACGATGAAGGAAGAAGTTCTCAGAATTGAAAATGTTACCCGGAAGGTAGACGGCGTCCTTGTTCTTGATAATATTAATTTACATATATTTAAAGGGGAGATCATGGGAATGATGTTTTTAACCGCCCATGGAAAAAATGAACTGATTGAAATCATATGTAATAACATACCGATTGATTATGGCCGTCTTTACTACAAAAATGATCTGGTGAATTATTATAAGTACAGTAATATGAGTACGAATCCGATCTATGTAATCGGACAGGATAGCCGGTTAATCACATGTATGACGGTTGCAGACAATATTTTTGTTATGAGACAGGGCCTTAAAAAGTATATCATTAACCGTAAGCAGCTAAGAAACCAATTCTATTTTTTGTTTCAGGATATCCCTAATTCCCTGGAGCCGGATAAGCTGATTTCGGAACTGACCCGGCTGGAACGCTGTCTGGTTGAATTATTCCGCGCTATCGTCGCCGATGGTAAGCTGATTATTATCCAGGATATCGCAAGCTTCCTGAATCAATCGGACCTGGTTAAATTTTATGGCTATGTACAATATTTCAGCAAGCTCGGTATTGCGTTTTTGAATATCGGGAATAACATTAAGGAGCTGTCACAGATTTGTGACCGTATGGCATTGATGAAAAATGCAAGGATAGTGAAAATCCTTGATTATGATGAATTGCGGACGATTAAGCCCTATACGATTTCTTATGATGCTTCGGTTCCGGAGATTAAGGACAACCTCCAGCTGGGAATATTAATCTTTCGTCAGGTTAATACACCGATACTAAGGAATGTTTCCTTTACCATTCAAAAAGGGGAATGTGTTGTTATGCTGGATAGCAGCAATGACGTCCAAGGGGAATTTATGGAGTTGATTCACGGGAAAAAAGAAGCAAACAGCGGCGGGATTTACTATAACAATGCAATCTATACCAGAAAACAGGGCTTGCGGGCCGTGATTAATAAAATAATGACGGTCGATAAAAACCCGCTAAGGAATTTACTCTTCTGGGACATGAGCTATCTTGAAAATTTATGCTTTCTCATTGACAGGAAGCTTGGGTGCTCCCAAATCAAGTCCAGCTTAAAGAGGAGTATCCTGGATGAGTATAAGGGATATGTCGGGAATGAGATATATGAAGACGATATCCGGAGATTGGATTTAGGCTCTTTATATAATCTTATCTATTACCGGGTTCATCTGTATAACCCCAATATTTTGATCTGCATCCAGCCCTTTACCGAAGCGGACATGCATTTGCGCAAGCATATCGTGGACCTGCTGTTCCAGCTCAAGAAAAAAGGAATTACAATCATCATTTTCTCTCAAAATCTTGAGGATAGTCTGGCTGTGGCAGACCGTATGCTGGTATTTGAGGAAGGGCAGATTGTAAAAACCTATGAAAAGAATGAGTTTTCCCATATAGATCATGGATATGAAAGCTTAAAATAAATTCAAAAGGCATCTGATAAGAAGACAAGGTGGAGATACTCCCTTGTCTTTTTGATCAGATGCCTTCTTATATCCGATCCCTTTTTTCTATCCGTATTATCCGAGATTTTTGCTCCGAATATACTGCTTGCTGCTATATTTTGAATTGATGGATAATATCACTTAATTCCGTTGACTTACTCTGCAGATTTACGGAGTTTTTCTTTAAAGCCTCCACATATCGTAATTGTTCCTTTGCAGTCTCGTTTACCATGCAGGAGGCGGCAGCTGTTTCTTCCGATACGGAGGAAATGCTCTCTATGGCACTTAAGGTATCTTCCCGGTCAGAGCCCATGCTTATCACACTGGTGCCAACCTGATAGAAATTATGCAGCAGATTTTCAAGGCACTCATTCATATTATTCAGCGCATTTATTGTATCCCCCAGAGTTTCTTCCTGCTCGGACACCACCTTTCCTGCAGTTAAGGCGGTGCTCAGGGTATCCGCTGATTGTGCTTTGATCTGGGTGATGACTTTTGTGACCTCATCCACTGCTTTGAGTGAAGCGTTTGCCAGCTTTTTGATTTCCTGGGAGACAACGGTGAAGCCTCTTCCGTAAATACCTGCTCTGGCAGCCTCGATGGAAGCATTCAAGGCCAATAGACTTGTCTGGTTGGAGATCTCATTAATGAGCCCGGCAAACTGTTCGATTTGGCTAAGCTTGGTTTCAAGCTGCTGGTTGCTCCCAATTACCTGATGGGTAATTTTACTGGTGGTTTCGGAACATACCGATAGTTTTTCCATGGATACAATACTTTTTTTGATATAATCCTTGGATTCATCCGCGATATCTTCAATTTTATTCAGATGCTCACTGACCGTCACGATTTTATTGGAGAGCCCGTCCATTTGCAGCAGACATTGCTGTAAATCCCCCGATTGCTGATTGATCCCTTGATTAATGTCTTCAATTGCCAGTGATATATTTTCTGAATGCTTTGATAACACCATACAATTATCCAGCAGCTGATTTGTAGAGTCGGATACATAGGAGTTGACGTCTTGGGCATTTTCAATAACCTGTCTGGTGTTTGCGATGGTCTGCATAATCTCCTTGCTCAGGATGCCGAACTCGTTTTCAGAATGACAGTCAAAGGCTACGGTAAGATCCCCCTTGGATACTAAGGCGAGACTCCTGGTTATCCTGCTGATATTACGGATAATGCCGACCAGGATAAGGGTACCGATGGAGCCTGAGACAAGTACCGAAAGCAAAATTAATACGATCGTAACAAACCGTATCTCATAGGCACTGGCCATCACCTTTGCCTTTGGAACAAGAACATTGATTGAGGCACCGGATAATTGACTTTTACAATTCAGATAGAGAAAACTTTCGCCGTTGAGCTTCACGTACTCAGAGAAAGAACCATTGTTGACTTCCGTGCGTCCCGAATAAAATTCCTGCCAAGCAAAGCCGAAAGGGTCTTTTCCCAGAACAGTTACCTCTTTGCCCTCCTTGGTTACAAAGGACAGGATGGCATCCTCCCCTAAGTTCAGTTTAGATAAAGTGTCCTGGATGATTTTATTATCGACGTCAATTACAATACATGCCTTTCCGTTGTTGGAGCTGCTGGCATAATACAAGGCATAGTCCTTTTCCTGAAGGGATAAGTTCTTATCAATGACCGTATGGGAGCTTGCCCAGGCTTCAATGGTATGATTGGTAAATAAGGTCTGACCCTCCGCAGAGTTGATAAATTCCTGGTAGAAGCCCTTGGTATTCTCACCGGCTGCGGTCGAGATCAAATTTATATTGTCCTCGGTAATGATATGAATATTTTTGATAAAGGAATTATTTTTGGCCAACTCCTCTAATTCATAATATAGCTGGGTATATAGCATGGATTGTTTGATTTTGTCCTCTGCGTACATTCCGTAGGTATAATTGGACATGGTTTCATTTGAAACAATTTCTAAGGCCTGGTTTTTTGTGAAGGTTAAGCCGATATCAAGATACTGGAGAGCCATCTGGATGGCTTTCTGTGTTGACTGCTCATAATTCTTAATCATTCCTTTTGAGGCGGCAGAATAAGAAAAGAAGCCGGTAAATACCAAAAAGAAAACAGGAATGATAAATCCGATGATAAGTTGGACGCGGATCCTGGAAAGAAAGAGGAAAAGCTTGTTCTTTAATTGAATCGGTAATTGAAAATTCTTTCGCTGTGTTTCACGGCGCATTTTGATCACCATACCTTTTATATTATTTTTGATTACGCAAAAAAAGGGAAGGAACAATATAAAAGATATAATAATCCTTGTAATATGAATCAAATAAGATAATTCATAAGAACGAAAGAACTATGAGAATATGGACCGGAATTGTTTTATGACATGTGTGTGATTACATATTATAATATTTCACCTAATAATACAATATAATTTCGCTAAAATTGGTCAAATTAACGTATTTTTAAGAAAATTCCAAGAAATGTCCCCATAAATCGAAGGTATTCCCCCTATTTGTTCAGGGTTACGGATGCTATACTTTTTTCAGAAACAATATAAAAGAATGGAAGAGAATGTAGATTGTGTGTGAAGTCAAGCGTTATGGAACCGGAAAGCCATACGTTCTGAGGGTGAGCAGGGAAGACCTTTGAATTAGGTCTTAGTGCCCACCCTTTTAATAGGAGCCAGTCGCATCACAGGAGGAGCATAATTTGTGCAATAAGTTAATGGATATGGA
>JAEZFH010000222.1 GCA_023437885.1 Bacillota bacterium
CTTCGTAGCGATGGAGCTGTCGGCTTGTTTTACCACATTCTTGGGCTCATCAATCATCACATAGATCACAATCTCCGGATTAATCGCCGGAACAGAGCCTAGGAAGGATACCACATATGTTTTGGCAGCACGGGGAAGCTTTTGGGCCGTACCGGTCTTGCCGCCGATAGCATAGCCTTCCACCTTGGCCCCTCCCGCGGTACCTCCCTCCACCGTCTGGTACATTGCTTTTTGAATAAAATCAGAGGTTTTCTCCGACACAGTCTGGCGTACCAGTACCTTATCCATTTCCTTCACTGTCGCACCGTTGGCATTCACTATCTTTTTTACAATATGGGGTTGGTAATAGTTACCTCCGTTAACAAGGGAGGAGTAGGCTGCAGCCATTTGTACCATGGTCACATTGAAGGCCTGTCCGAAGCTGTTCGTTGCCAGTTCCACCGGACCAAGCGCATCCTTGGTCATCGTGATGCCCGTTCCTTCTCCCGGCAGATCCAGCCCTGTCTTTTTTGCAAAGCCAAAGCTGTTCTGATAACGGAAAAAGATATCCCTTCCTTCCTTCTCAACAATCTGCATCAGTGCATCATTACAGGATTGCATCAGGGATTGTGTCAGATCGAGGATGCCGTGTCCGCTTTTCTTGCTGCAGGAAATATCTGTACCGCTGATATTTTGATGTCCGTCACAGTTAAAGGTATCCAGCTCAGACAGAATACCTTCCTCCAATCCTGCCGCAATCGTAACCGGTTTAAAGGTAGAACCCGGTTCAAAGCTGCTGGTAATGGTATCATTTTTCCACATGGCATTCAATGCCTCTGTCTTCTCTTCCTCCGACATTCCGGCCAACTCCTCCGCGGGCAGGATTCCTTCCAGATTTCTCGGATTGTTCAGATCATACTCCTGATTGGAAGCCATAGCAATAATCTCTCCGTTGTTGGGATCCATAATCAGGACCCCGATATTCAGGCTGCCGAATTCCGTATTGAACTGTGTGATATGCTTCTGGATTATCCTCTGCGCATTGGCATCAATGGTACTGATAATGCTGTTGCCGTTGACCGCCTTCTTAATAATACGTTCTATATTCAGGTCTGAATCATAATACCCGTATTCTCTTCCGTTCGTCCCGTTCAATTGATTATTATAGTATTCTTCGATACCCCAATAGCCTGTGTTATCCGCCGAGGTAAAGCCTAAAACATCGCAAGCCAGTGTTCCGTAGGGATAATTGCGTACATATTCTTCTTCAAAATCCACTCCGATAATTGATTTATTTTCCTTCGATTTACTTTCTTTTAATTTACTTTCCTTGATTAGAGCTTCAAAGCTCTGCACGGCTTCAAATTTCAAATTCTTACGCAAAATGACATATCTGCGGTCAGCCTTCTCCTCTAATATTCCCATGACCTCTTCCCGCGTGACACCAAAATTCTCATTCAGCGCAGCAATCGTCACATCAATATGGCTCTCATTGAGCGTCAGCCGCTCCGGATCGAGAATCAGCCGATATTGAAGCTCGCTTCTGGCAAGCACGGTGCCGTTCCGGTCAGTGATATCTCCTCTCCTATATGGCAAGACCTGGCTCACATAGGTTTGTCTGGACAGAACATGCTTTGCATATTCTTCTCCCTTTGTCTGCATGATATAAATCAGCCGCCCCATCAAAGTGACCAGCAGCAGAGTAATAACACAAAATACAAGCAATAATTTTGCTTGCATTCGTGAGTTGAATTTTTTAATTGTTTTATCCTGGGCTCTTTCCATTGCAGCTTACCTCAACATTCCTGTGTGCAGTATTAATTAGGAATATCTTCATATTGCCTAACATAATTAGTGGAACTGCTCTTGTATGTTATTATCTCGTTTTTATTCGGATATACCATACCAAGCTCCTTCACCGCAACCTGATAGATATAATCCAGATCAACTGCCGTGTCAATTGCTTCATAAGCAGCGTCATTCTCATTGGCCAGAGAAGTCAGCTCCTTCTCTATTTTGACGATATTCTTCTTCATATGACTCACCTGAGTCTGAAGCATCAGGTAATCCACGCATACATATACCGTAGCAATAATTGCACAGGTAAGAACTACCAAAGAAGCAAAATTTATTCCTGAAAATACTTTTGGCGGGCTTGAAACCTGCCTTTTTCTGGAGGGAACCTCGTACTCTTCCTCTCTGCGGATATCCGGAGCAACTTTTAATTTGCGTGCCGCGCTTCCGTCCACATAGCCTGTCCCCAGCTTCTCATATTGATAACGTCTCTTATTAGCCTCCATGCCAGAACCCCTCTCTATCCATTTACTTAAGAATTGGTGGTTTTACCATTTCCAAGGATTCGTTGTTTCTTAACTATTCCGGAATGATTAGTTGTTTCTTATCTAATCATTTATTATGCCTGTCCTAAGACTTGGCTTTCTTTAGCCATTCCTTTCTTCCTGACCCGATGCTTTTTCGAACACCCGAAGCTTTGCACTTTTTGACCTTTTATTATATTCCAGCTCCTCGGATGAAGGAAGGATCGGTTTCCTGGATACCACTCTCCCCTGAGAGACCTTTCCGCACACACATACCGGAAAATTCGGCGGGCAGGTACAGGGATTTTCATTTGTTTTGAAACAGGATTTCACAATCCGGTCCTCCAGCGAATGGAAGGTAATGATACAAAGCCTTCCTCCCGGTGACAGCAGATCAATCATATCCTGCAATGTATTCTTAAGTACTTCTAATTCTCTATTCAGTTCAATCCGAATCGCCTGAAAGGTTCTCTTGGCCGGATGTCCTGTAGCCACCCTCAGCTTCATCGGAATGGCGGCTTTAATCGCCTCATTCAGCTCAAAGGTTGTTTCAATCGGCTTTTCTTCTCTCCTTCGTACAATATGCTTTGCTATATTTTTAGCGAAATTATCTTCTCCGTAATCTCTTATGATACGGTACAATTCCATCTCCGAGTAACCATTGATGATATCCTTTGCCGTTTTATCACCGCGCGTATCCATTCTCATATCCAGGGGAGCCTCTTCCTTATAAGAAAACCCTCTCTCCGGCGTGTCCAATTGATAGGAGGATACCCCAAGATCCAGCAGTATCCCATCTGCCTGGTCAATATCAAGGCTGTGAAGCACCTGCTTCATATCACAATAATTGCTTCTGATAATGGTCACCCTGTCCTGATACTGTGCCAGACGCTCCCCAGCTGCCCGGATAGCCGCTTCATCCTGGTCGATCCCGATTAATCTTCCTGTCCGCAGCCGCCTTGCAATCTCATAGGAATGTCCTCCGCCTCCCAAGGTTCCGTCCACATATACTCCACCCGGCTTTATATTCAAATGTTCTATTGTTTCTTCCAACAATACAGATTTGTGTTCAAATGCCATAATAATCTCCCTAAGAAAGGTATCCTTGCTTTTCTTTAGAATTGCAGATTGTCTTTGCGTTTCTTTTAAAAGCTGATCCCATACTGCGACATATGCTCTGCGATAGCATCCACATCATCATAATCGTTATTGTTCTCCCAGCGTTCCTTGCTCCAAATCTCAATCTTATTCAGTACTCCGACAAAAACGATGTCCTTATCCAGTCCGGCACTTTCCCGCAGCTTTGCAGGTATTAATATTCTTCCCTGTTTATCGGCCTCACATGCAGCGGCCTTTGCCATAAAATATCTCTGCAGTTGTCTGGCCTCCTTTGTACCTGGTAATTTCGCAAGTTCATTGACAAAGGTCTGCCATTCCTCCTGAGGGTATACGAATAGACAGCCATCCAAACCCATTGTGATGACAAATTCCTCTCCGAGCCCCTCCCGGAACTTCGACGGTATAATGATCCTTCCTTTGGAATCGATCGAATGATCGAATTCACCCATGAACATACGGTTTCACCTTCGCTTTAGCTCTGCCTTGGTTACAGTTTGGGAGTAGGGATGCCACTGGTTAAACTGTAGCCTGCTTTTTGAATTGTGGCGGCTTGTCCCACTTTCATGGTTTTTTACTCCACTTTCCACCACTTCGCTCCACTTATGTGTCTATTCTATATTAAAACAGGGAATTAATCAAGCATGAAATCAAAAAAAATAACCCACAAACCCCTAGGAATATGGGCTTTGCGGGTTATTTCGATTTATTCATACAATATCTTGTGTCTGCGCAAAAATTCGAACAAATTATGTCAATATATAGTCAAAAGCATCGAGTTTAGGAAAATAGTCCCAATCAAATCTCAACAAACCAATTTCTCATACTCTTTCTGAATTTATGATATTCGATCCGAAGAGCTCCTTTATCTTCTGTTTCTGACTCTTGCTCTTCTTCTTTTATAGATCAGCAGTGCGAAAGAGACAACCACAATGAGTGCCGATAAGATCTGGGAGACTGCAAAGGGCGTTCCCCATAAAAATAACTGATCCGTGCGCAGTCCTTCCATCCAGGCTCTTCCTGCTCCGTATCCGATCAGATAGAGCAGCATCACCTCACCGTCAAACTTCTTATGCTTCGTATAGAGGACAAGAATGACTAAAAGACCCAGATTCCAGACAGATTCATAGAGAAAGGTAGGATGTACCTGGATATATACTGCATCCCCTAAGGTAACCACCTTGTTCCGGATCTCCAGAATACGCTCCAGTGTCCCTTCCTTCCCCTGGTACATCTGCTCCAGTTCCGACAGGGAAGTAGTATTCCGATATATTCTGGATACATCTTTAATGTTTAATTGCATAGCAAAAAGTCCGTCATAGTACTTGCCAAAAGCTTCTCTGTTAAAGAAATTCCCCCAGCGTCCGATGATCTGTCCGGTAACCAACCCGACACATCCGGTATCTACCAACAGCCAGAAGGGATATTTTTTCACCTTTGCATAAATAATTGCTGCCAGCAAAGCCGCTATGATACCTCCATAGATTGCCAGTCCGCCTGTCCTGATATTGAAGATTGACCAGGGATTATCTGCAAATTCCTCAAGGGCAAAGGCTACATAATATATCCTTGCTCCAATCACAGCCGAAATGATGGCGATTAATGCAAAATCCAGGTAAATCTCCGTGTTTTGGCCCGTTCTCTTCGCTATCTGTTCCGCAACCAGCCAACCGCAGAGCATACCAAATCCAATTACAATTCCATAATAAGCCACATGATATCCAAAGATATCTATTCCGGATCCAACATTCTTCAACTCAATCCCCAGGTTTGGGAAATTAATATTTGTAGCTAATATTGTCTGCAATTCCTCACCACTTTCCAACTTCAACCAATCATGCCCCTGCCGTCTTTATACATTAAAACGGAATAGTATTACATCGCCGTCCTGAAC
>JAEZFH010000293.1 GCA_023437885.1 Bacillota bacterium
TGCCCAGAAAGAAGGTAGCCGGGCAAAATTTCTTCCGTGTTATCTTAAATATCCCCAATATCCTGTCCATCATCGTAATCGCAGCGATATTCTCTGCTATCTATGATCCTGCCAACGGACTGCTGAATAATATCATCGGTATGTTCCGGGGTGAGGATGCCAAGCTTATCCTATGGCTTGGTGACCAGAAGCTGGTAATTTACAGCATTGCCATCGCTATGATCTGGCAGGCAGTCGGTTACTACATGGTCATGTATATGGCAAGTATGGCCAGTGTGCCCGAAAGCCTTTATGAATCGGCAGGTCTTGAGGGTGCAGGCGGAGTTGTCCAGTTCTTTCAGATTACCTTGCCTCTGATTTGGACCAACATCAGAACGACCCTGACCTTCTTTATTATCAGTACGATTAATCTAAGCTTCCTTTTGGTAAAAGCACTTACCAATGGCGGTCCGGACGGAGCCACCGAGGTATTCCTGAGCTACATGTACCGTCAGGCTTATACCAACTCTTCCTATGGGTATGGTATGGCAATCGGTGTGGTGGTGTTCCTGTTCTCCTTCGGATTGGCAGCAGCAGTGAATTTTGTAACCAAACGGGAACCGTTAGAATTCTAGGAGGAAGCTATGAAACATAGAAAGAATAGTATATATACGGGTAAATTGTTCAACCTCTTTGTCTTTGTGGCACTGGCGGCATTGGCAATCAGCATACTGATACCGATTGCCTGGGTTTTTATGGCCTCCGTCAAGGAGAATTCGGAATTCTATCAAAATCCGTGGTCCATACCCAAAGGAATCTACCTGCAAAACTTTGTGGATGCCTTTGAGACTGCAAAGATGGGGGATTACATGCTCAATTCCGTTCTGGTAACGGCACTGGCACTGTTGATCCTGCTGGTGGTGGCTCTGCCGGCGGCTTATGTTTTAGCCAGATACCGTTTCAAGGGAAGCAAGCTGATTAACACCATGTTCATGGGAGGATTATTCATCAATGTAAACTACATTGTCGTTCCGATCTTCCTTATGCTGGTGAATGCGGACAAATGGCTGAAGGCCGCCTTCGGAAGCGGGATTTTTCTGAATAATATATTCATCCTGTCCCTGGTCTACGCCTCTACGGCACTGCCCTTTACCATCTATCTGTTATCCGGTTTTTTTGTGACAATACCCAAGGACTATGAGGAAGCAGCCTTCGTGGACGGCAGCGGTTATTTCCGTACCATGGTTACGATTATGATGCCAATGGCCAGGCCCAGTATTATAACGGTAATCCTGTTTAACTTCTTATCCTTCTGGAATGAATATATTATTTCGCTGACCCTGCTTACCAAGATGGATAAGACCCTGCCTGTAGGCTTAATGCAGTTGATGCAGGCACAGCAGGCAGCGGCAAATTACGGACAGCTTTATGCGGGTCTGGTACTGGTCATGCTTCCGACCCTCGTTCTCTATATTATGGTACAGAGAAAGCTGACGCAGGGAATGACCCTGGGCGGCCTTAAGGGCTAAGCTTTGTCCCGAATGCAACACATTACTGAATATGGCCTGTGAAGAACAGGCAACTGGAGGAAATAATGTCTAAGACAAAAGGTAGAGTAACCTTGCCCAGCGAGGCAAATTTTTATAATGAAACCAAGGAGATGCTAGAGCGCTGGGGTGCGGATGCCATTCGTGACAGCGACGGAACCAAGCTGACAGAAGATATCCAGAAGCTGAATGCTAAGATTTACACCACTTACTTTGTAGCCAGAGGACATAACGAGCATGCCGGCAAGCATATGGAAGAATGCCAGCAGCTCTATCTGATGTCCAAGTATAATCTGGCAGTGGGGGAAGATCTGGAGATTGAATTTATGGACGGATATTTTCAGGAGCAGCTGATCCCGGATTATGTCCATAACCCCAAGCTGTGGTGGGAGGTCATTGACCGCACCTCCGGCGAAGTGGTGGATGTAAGCCAGTGGCAGGTGGATATGGAGAAGAATAAGGTAATCGTACATAACGTGAAGAGTTTTCATGAATATACGGTTTCCTTCCTGGTCTATATGATCTGGGACCCTACCCAGATGTATAACCATATTACAAACAATTGGGGGGATAAGCCTCATGATATCCCTTTCGATGTAAGGCAGGAGGTTTCCTCCGGGTTTGTGGTGGAGTATCTGAAGCAGTGGCTGAAGGATAATCCTCATACGGATGTCGTACGCTTTACTACCTTTTTCTATCATTTTACCCTGGTGTTTAATCACTTGGGAAAAGAGAAATTCGTAGATTGGTTCGGTTATGGTTCCAGCGTATCGGTAGCCGCCCTGGAAGCATTTGAAAAAGAGCGGGGTTACCGGCTCAGGGCAGAGGACTTTGTGGATGAGGGCTGCTATAACAGCTCCTTCCGGGTACCCAGCCGGCAGTACCTGGATTATATGGACTTTATCGGACAGTTTGTGGCGCAGAAGGCCAAGGAGCTGGTGGAGCTTGTCCATGCCGAGGGCAAGGAAGCCGTGATGTTCTTAGGAGACAACTGGATCGGAACCGAACCCTACGGAAAGTATTTCGGTGAAATCGGATTGGATGCGGTTGCGGGAAGTGTCGGCGGAGGAGCAACCCTGCGTATGATCTCGGAGATCCCTCATGTAAAATACACGGAGGGACGCTTCTTACCGTATTTCTTCCCGGATACCTTTTATGAGGGAAATGATCCCTGCGTGGAGGCTATAGACAATTGGCTGACAGCAAGAAGAGCAATCCTTCGCAAGCCCGTGGACCGGATCGGCTACGGCGGGTATTTGAGCTTAGCTTATAAGTTCCCGAAGTTTGTGGATTATATTGAACAGGTAACGGATGAATTCCGTGAATTGTATGATAACATCAGCGGAGTAAAGCCTTACTGCGGTCTGAAGGTAGGAATTCTTAACTGCTGGGGCAAGCTTCGTTCCTGGCAGACTCATATGGTTGCCCATGCGCTGTGGTATAAACAGATTTATTCTTATCTGGGTATACTGGAAGCCTTAAGCGGAGCCAGTGTGGAGGTAACCTTCCTAAGCTTCGAGGAAGTAAAGGAACAGGGCATCCCGAAGGACGTGGATGTCATTATCAATGCAGGAGATGCTGGAACGGCCTTCTCCGGAGGTGCGCATTGGGCAGACACAGCTCTTGTAGAAAATATCCGGAAGTGGATTTATAATGGCGGCGGCTTTATCGGTGTGGGGGAACCCAGTGCTTATGTTCGCGGAGGTCATTATTTCCAGCTTGCCGAGGCGTTCGGTGTGGATAAGGAGCTTGGATTTACGCTGTCCACCGATAAATATTTCAAGGAGGCTTTACCGAGCCACTATATCACCATGGATCAGCAGAATGCTATTGATTTTGGCGAAAGCATGAAGAATATTTATGCCCTGAGTGAGAAAACTGAAATTATCGAATACTCTGACGGAGAGATCCATCTGAGTGCCAATTCTTACGGTAAGGGAAGAGCTGTATATATTGCCGGACTTCCTTTTGACAAGTCAAATACCAGACTTTTAATGAGAAGCATGTTCTATGCGGCTCATAAGGAAGAAGAGCTGTACCGTTGGTTTGCAGATAATATCAACTGTGAGGTACATGCATATCCGGAAACTAAGAAATATGCGATTGTAAATAATTCAAATGAAGCTCAAACGACAAAGGTTTATGACGGTGCAGGAAGCAGCAGCAGCGTTGCTCTGGCACCCTGTGAGATAATTTGGAAGGAGATGTAATCCTATGGAGCGTCGAAAATCAATGATTAAGGCAGTAGTAAATCTGGTACTTTTCCTGCTGTTCCTCTATCTGATTATCGCCGGACAGAGAAACAGCGGACCGGTGGAATATCTGGCGGCAGCGCTGCATACCGACGCGATCCGGCCGGTGGGGATAGGTATTATGCTGGTTGCCGTTACCGGGTTACTTATCCAGCTAAATCATTATAACCGCAGATACCGGTAGCTTTGGAACTGCAGAGAAGACCGGGCGGTATCTGAAGCAAATTAGAAATCAGAAACTCCTTCCGGCTGAGCTGGTATTAAGTAAAAGTAAGAAATGTATCCTGATATTGAAAGGAGACGCTTCGCCCCTGCGGCAAGCGTCTCCTTTCTGAGATAAAGAAAGGGATTAGCTTTTATTCCCGCCGGACTTTTCCAGAGCCGCCCTAGCAGTGTAGTTATCACCGATAGGGGCAAATATAGCATGGATAGTAATAGAATGGATTGACAATAAATAAAGCGTAGTGCACAATGGAAAGCAAAGGAGAAATACAACATGAAAAAATCAAAACTTACAATCAAAGCAGCAATCCTGTTCTATAGCCTGGTTCAGGCAGGTACAATATGCATATCCTCCATACTGGTGCGGATTGCGGAGGTATTTCCCGGGCACAGCACTACTACGATCCAGTTTCTTGCAACCTGCCCTTCCGTTGTAATCATTATTATGTCTCTGGCTACGGGAAAGCTTGCAGAGTATATCCCTAAGAAGTATCTTGCTCTCTTTTCTTCCGCCATGTTCCTGGTGACGGCGTTCGGAGGCTTCTTCTTTCATGGGTCCCTGCCGTTATTGTTTTTGTGGGAGATTATTCTGGGAATCGGGCTGGGTATCCTGGTTCCGCTGGGAACCTCATTAATCGCAGATTATTTCGCCGGAGAGGAACGCAACAGCCTTATGGGACTTCAAAGTGCGGTAATCAGTGTGGGTGGAGTGCTTCTGTCTCTGATCGGGGGCTTATTGGCGGCCATCGACTGGAATTATAATTATCTTGCCTTTTTGATGATCATTCCGGGATTTCTTCTATTAGCCACCGGGCTGCCCCTGGACAGGCCGGCTCATACCCATGCAGCCGGAGGGGGAAAAATCAGGGTTACTCCGAAGGTAGCGGGAACCTATGGCCTGATTGCTTTTCTGTTCATGCTGTTTTACAATGTAGTAGCCTTCAACCTGGCGATGCACCTGGAGGAGAATCAGATTACCGGTTCTGCCAATGCGGGAATTGCGTCCGCCTTATTTATGCTGAGCGGTGCCATTGCAGGAATATTATTTAATTATCTGGTCCGTTTTCTGGGTGAGAAGGTGATTGCCCTCGGTTTCTTTAATCTGGGGGCTGGTGCACTGATTATGGGAGCAGCCGGAAGCTTTCCTTTGATTCTGATCGGCATTTTTATTGCTGGTTTTAGCCTCAGCATTGTGATGGCTCAGGTAGCCATCAGTATTGCAGATAAGGAGAAACCGGAAGCAGTTACCATGTGCATTGCCATATGTATGGGAATCAACAACCTGGGAGGTTTTCTGTCACCCAATATTACAAAGCTGAGCAAGCTCCTGTTGAGCAGTGACAAGGCGTCCGGCAGATATATGCTGGTCGGTGCTCTTGCTCTGGCAGCGGCAGCCGTGATGTTTTTTGTCCTTGGAAGCAGGAACACGAATACTCAGGAAGATTGATTAACGGAATCTTCAGGTATCTTCTATAAAAAGAAGCACCAGGAAAAACAGAGATAAAAGGGATACTGTTAGCAGACGCCCAGTAAAGAAGTATTAAGTATGTTCAGACGATCAGTGCTTGTCAATATACTGCTTCAGTGCATCATGATACACATCAATTCTTGTTTCCTGCGGCTCGGTCTCCTCATTCAAGATGAGATCAACCATATGGTGCGGAGTTTTCCCGCCAATCACCATGGATTTGACGCAGGAAACACAATATACCACAACCTCCTGACAAGGCATCTGTGCGGCGCGCTTCTTTTGAAGTTCTGTTACTTTTTCGATTGGAAGTTTGGGATAAAAATTATCGCCGCAACAGATGGATTTTGTGCCGCTGTATTCGGAGTCAATGATCGTGATGTTCATTCTTCGCAGAAGGTTTCTCATTGCGGCATGCACCTGTGGTTTTGGACGATAGGAGCAGGGATCGTGTACGGAGACCGTCAGCCCGGTGTAGTCCGGCAGGGGCAAATGATCGATACTGTCCAGCACTTCCCACAGGGAGATGGTTTGTATCCCCTCGTAAAGAGAACGGAATCTTCTGTCGCAGCCTGCGCAGTTGTTGATGATGGTGGAGCCGTGGGGAAGTCTCGGATCGTGGCGGCAGCAGATATTGTGCATCAGCACAGATCCGAAATGGCGATTCAGAAGCTCCAAAAGCTTATGCTCGGATGCGGGCTTATCAATACTCAGAGCACAGCCGGGGTTAAAATAACATTTCTTCATATTAATATCTGAAATTTTTATACTCGGAATTCGAATACCATCCATCTGCTAATCCTCTTTCTGTTCAAGCTCAGTTCAAGTTTTTTATATCAAGACCGTTTGCATAACCAAGCAGAGTGTCGTCTGTCTGTTGTTAACCTGGCGGATACTCACAGCCAAATTGCTTCGCTGACTACGTTTCGCGCATGCAGCTTCTCCACGCATACCATCCGGCTCAGCAAAAGCGCACGCTCGTCTTCCGTCAGCTCATGCAGCTTGACCGGAGGTTTGAAGGTTGCCAGTTTCTCAATAATCTCATCTATATTATCGATTTTATCTTGAGCCACCGATATTTTGTCCTGCCACATGGCTTTTTTATGGACCAGAACCTCCATATACTGATCTTTTTCCATGCCGCTCTCCAACAATTTCTTAATTTCAGACAGCGAGAAACCAAGCTCCCGCAATTCCAGAAGGGCGTCCAACTGCCTTACCTGGTCGGCGGTGTAGTATCGGTATCCGGTCTTTTCATCGACCTTCACCGGCTTTAAGATTCCCATTTTTTCATAGATGCGCATAGCCTTGACCGACACATTGAAAAACGCTGCGATTTCACCGATTCGCATCAAAACATCATCCATTATATCACCCCGCTTTTTCAGTCATTGTTTCGTTTAAGCGTTTTATTCCTGCCATGCTTGCCTGGATAGAAATTAGGCAATTAATTAGCATAAGCGATCCGGTTAATACTCCGCCCCGGTATTGAAAAGCGGCAGATAAATCGCCGAAGGTAAAATAACCGTCCGCGATCTGCCTGCTGCTTACAATCAATAATGTTAAATACCCGCTCAGACCAAAGAATGGAAGAATCCCGGCGCTCAGCGCGTTACGAATATGTATCTTCATATTGGCCTGCCATAAAGCAAGACTGCTTTGTTCAAAACGTTTCATGAGATATTCCTGCCCGTCATATATGGCGGCAACATCAGCACAGGTAATCAGCGGGATCATTTCGCTTGTGTTTTTTGCAGTGGCTTCAAGGGACTTCTTATTAAGCGCAGGCATAGCCCGCGCGATTAGAAGCTGGCTGACTATGATGTGCGGCAGGACAAACAGTAGTACCCACCCAAACACGGTCGGATTCATGCGCCATAGGATAAACGCCGATACACATATATTAACAATAGCGCAGGCGGCATGAGGCAGATGAAGGGGGCGCGAAAATGGCATCTCCACGTCGGTGTTCAACCGAGTTAGCCACTCGCCTTGCGGAGTTGCTTCAATACGCTCGTAAGAAAACGAAGATATTTTACCGTATAGTTTTAATCGCAATTTTCCTTCCATTCGGGTAATAAAAGACGCATAGATAGTCCACACAGTTCCATTATACAGGAAAAGGCATAGGCTCGCAACACCGAACAGCAGGCACACGGAGGTCAGCTCCGCGGTATCGTTTTGCCCTATTGCATTAAAAGCGTGCTGTAAGAAGGTGGCCTGTATCAAATTAAATGCGGCATCAAATGGAGAGCGAGTTAAAAGCAGGAAGACAAACCGCCGGCCACTGCCGGTGATGTTTAGTATTTGTCTTATTTCATGGAGCATACAAGTGCCCTCCCTCAAGACGTAAAATGCGGTTGCATCCGGTCAAGGTTTCCGGCCTGTGGGAAACGTGAAGAATGGTTTTTCCCTTGGTTAACTCTTCTAATGCCGCGATTACGGCGGTGCTTGTGTCATGATCCAGTGCTGAGGTCGGTTCGTCCAATAGAACCACCGGGGCGTTTTTCGCGATGGCCCGTGCGATGGCAATGCGCTGGGCCTGGCCTCCCGATACCTTTCCGCCTCGCTCGCCGACAAAGGTATTAAGACCTTCAGGCAAGGAGGCAATCCATTCTGTCAATTGAGCTGCGTTGCAGGCTCGCAGTATATTGTCCTCGTCCATAGCATGTCCGCAGGTGATGTTGTCACGGATACTGGCGGGAAAAAGTGCCGCGCTCTGCATGACAATGGCTGCATTTTTACGGCGGTCTGCGCAGGCTTGTGCACCCATGACAAAAATTGTCCCGTTTTGTACATCATACAAGCCGCTGACCAGTTTTAGCAGTGTGCTTTTTCCGCCTCCGCTGACACCTACAATACCGACGGTTTCGCCGGGTTTCACGGTCAGATTAATGTCATTAAGAACTTGATTATTGTCATATAAAAAAGACAGGTGTTCTATGATGATACCCATAGTTCTTCCCCTTTCCCGGTGAGTATGATATGAGGCGACAAACACTTCATATTAGCTGAAAACTGCCGGAAAGCGGCGATGAATCCCGGCATGTTCATCAGTACACCCGATACATTGCCGGAGAGGTTTAAGAATATGTACAAGGTTCCAACAGTTAATGTGCCGCTTATTGTCATCCGTCCGCCTATCAGGAACAGGAGCAGAAGCGGGATACTGCTCAAAAGTGCCGACAGTGACATTAATCGCGCCCGTGTTTGCTCTGCCCGGACCGTTTGATCCTCCCATCGTTTGACCCCGCTTGCATATCCGTTCAGCGTCAGCCGCGCAGCGTCGTATAGACGGATGATGGGAAATAAAGTCAACAGGGTATCAGCGTATTGATTTATTTGCCCTTTGGCTTTTTGACTGCATTCAATGGCTGTGCCTATGATTTTGCTTGACCAAAACACATAGGCTACAAGGATAAATGCAGGCAGATTGGCTGCTAAAGTCAACGTGGGACTAATGAATAACAGCCAGAAGAAGGTTGAGAGAAATCGTATAGTATCGTCGAACAATTGAAACAGATTCAATTTCAGATAGCTCGAAACACCAGCTATTTCGTTTTGTAATCTGGATAACTGTTCCCCTGTGTTTCGTTTTTCTGCCTCGGCAACCGGTAACGATGCAAAATACCGCGCGTAACCCATGCGTAAATCGTGGGTTATGCCTTCGCAAACATATCCCGATATACATCCTTTTGCAAAATTAGCAGCTCCCATGATAAGAATGGTAAGAATCGCGAAAGAAATCATCTTTTTCGATGGTGGGAGACCCACACTGACCGCATTGATAATATGGCTGATTTGTGCGTTCCACCACAGCGTTACAGCAGCGGTAAGAATACTGGAGCAGATTGCAGTGAGCGTTTGAAAATTCCGTTTGCACAGCATTTTAGACAGCAGTACCATAGAACCATCCCCCCCTTTTTAAGATAGTGTAAACTATGTCCCAAGGGCAGAGTCAACAAGATATTTTAATAAATATTTTATATATATTTTATGAATATGCCGGATAAGGTGTTTTGAGTTGGCACGGTTTTTTCCGGGAAGTAATGAGCTGTGGTTAATTTACTTTACATAATTCGTAAATCATTGTAAAGTAAGATAGAAATACTACAGTATCAGAAAATGAAAGGAGTATTATCAAAGGTATATATGGGTGAGGATTATGAAGATTTTGATTTACAGCCGATAAAGCTGCAGGTGCCGAAATGGGTTATGGCATTGATTGTATTGATTGTTATTCTGGAAGTGTTTAGTTGGCTGCAGTTTCCCCGAACTGTGAGAGATTATAAGGTATATAAGCAGGCACAGAGCAGAATTGACAGCAGTGAGGCCTCTGCAGCGGTGAATGATCTGCTGGAAGTAGCAGAGAGGCATCCGGGTTCCATTCCGATTATGACGGAATTAGTGGATTTATCCATGGAGAACGGCTATTATGATATCGCCGGATATGTGATTGATTCCTACATTTCCGGAAAAAGCCTGAGTGATGAGGAGTATAACAGGGTAGACCGCCATTATACCAAGCTGGAGAATTACTATAATTCCGTAACTGCGGTCGGGGAGATTATTGCCGCTGCACCGGGACAGGATACGATGGGTGCAGATTATTATAATTATATCAAGACTCAGCTAGAAGAGCTGCTGTATACGGATGGGCAGGATGATGCATATCTGTGCTATACCCTGGCAATGATTTCCGGAGACTCGCTGATTGCCTTGGATTATTTGCAGACCTGCTATGAAATTGACCCGGAATGCTTTGATGTTCGGGCTCAGCTTGGCATTGTCTACCGGAGAATGGGACGGCTGGAGGAAGCCAGGACGATGATTGAGGAGGCTTTACAAAAGGATAAAGCCGACAGCAGTGCCCTTCGCGGAATGGCATCTCTGGCTATGGTGGAAGGAGATACGCAGGCCGGACTGCAAGCGGCCAGGGAGGCATATCTGAGCAATCCGGACGGTGTCTATGTCCGAGAGACTTATTTGATTGCGCTGACCGTGAATGGTATGCAGGAGGAGGCTCAGGCAATCCGGAGTGAAATGGAAAACGCCGGGGAGGATTTGGAACAGGATACTCTGCAGCTGTTGGCGGGTGAAATTACATTGAAGGATTATTATGTGGGAGAATAGGAGAAGAATATGATTATACCCGGTTTTTTGATTTCCGCCATAACCTTTCCCGGTGTCATCATACATGAACTGGCGCACCAGCTCTTTTGTTATCTGTGCGGGTTAAAGGTATATGAGGTGAAATATTTTCAATTTAAAAATCCCAGCGGCTATGTGCTTCATGAGTCCTCGGATCAGCCAGGAAAGGTATTTCTGACCTCCATGGGACCCTTTTTCGTGAATACCGTAATCGGGCTTCTGATTATACTTCCGGCTTCCATTGAGGTGGTTGCTTTCCGGGAATACAGCAATGTATTGAATCTGGTGCTGGCCTGGCTGGGCTTTTCCGTGTTAATGCATTCCTTCCCCAGTACCGGAGATGCGAAGGTGATGGTGGACCATATTCTTAGAAATAAAGAGGTTGGGCTGCTGCCCAAGATTTTAGCAGCACCGTTTATTGGCTTGGTATATGTGGGAGCAATTGGCTCTATCTTCTGGTTGGATGCAATCTATGCGGCAGCGGTGGCATTGCTGCTGCCGAATCTGATTATTCATATGATATAAAGCAGGATAATAAGGAATTTTGATATACCCTTTCTGATATCCTGACAAGATAATAGGAGCGAGAGAAGAAAAGTCGCCGGTTTAATG
>JAEZFH010000338.1 GCA_023437885.1 Bacillota bacterium
TGAAATATTCCAGCGAGCTGAATACAGAGGTTTCCCCGGTATTTTGCAATGCCTCCACGCCGTCTGAGGTTACAAAACCTACGATACTGCCCTCACCAAGATTCATATTGGAAATTGCATGTTCAATCTCTTTTTTTGGAACATCTATAATGATAAATCCGTTATTTTCGGCCATCTTTCGAATAACTGAGACCGAATAATTAATATTCTTATTATTTAATTGTTCATCCAGATAACCATGTTTGCCGATCCACACATAGCGGTCCAGCGAGGAGGAAATGGTCTGCCCCTCCGGCGACTCCAAAAAGCGGGAATAAACATCCTCCGGCAGATCAGAAACGGATGAGATACTGCTGCCATATTGGCCAATCACATGCATTGCATAGATGAAGGTATGGGAAGCCTTGGCATTCGTCACTTCATTCTTAACCAGCTCAAATGCGGCAGCACCTTCCTCCGAACTCATCTCGTCCACATTATTATAGTAGTTCTTTATATTTTTATTGTCAGCTAACTCATAGGATTTTTTTGAAACCGCATCAATTCCCATGAAAACATAATCCCGAACTACATTAAGAGCATCAGAAGCAATATTTTCATAATTCTTGACTACAGCATTCGCTGATCTGTTATAGGAAACGATTCCGAAGATGGCCATCAGAAGAACCGGAAATGCAAAACCAATCAGTAAGGTCGTCCGGATACCGGAAAATCTTCTCAGAAGGGTATTCTTATTGAGAAAGGTAATTATGCTGTTCTGCCTGGCCGGCTCAGACTCCAGCCCCCCGCTCTCTTTTTTTGGATGCCCGGCTTTCCTGGTTATAAGCCCGGAGAGACGCGGCAGGATGGATCGAAAACGGCTCCCTTTGTTCTCCTGTAACCTTGTTGATTTCTCTCTGATCTTATCTTCTCTCTTCTTTTTCTCAGGTGCTTTCCTATCATCTTTATCCATGCGTACCTCCAAATCAAGAGCGTATTGTGAATTGAATACCATCCCCAATACTATTCCAACAGATTATACATCTAATAAATTATATATATAGCAGTAATAGTATCAATTGTCAATATACAAATTTCCATATTTTCCACTATTTTTATTATATTTTTGACATTAATTACATTATTCTCACCATAATCATATTTATGGAAATCGATGTCTGCCGCTTCATTAATCATGATATATATCTACTAATATCTATGATATTGTACTAATCTTCCAATTCCAAGATAATTATAAATTTTTTATAAACAAAAAATAAACTATTTGTAATACATTAGTATTGCGAAATGAAGCTGTCTCTAGTAGAATAGACTCATAACCACAATCCGGGAGGGACGAAGATATGAAGAATTTCGTTATTACTGCAGACTCAAATTCCGATTTACTGGATGAATATATCAAAGAAAAACAAATCGGCATCATACCTCACTACTACG
The DNA here is from genome assembly GCA_023437885.1 of Bacillota bacterium. Classification (GTDB taxonomy): domain Bacteria; phylum Bacillota; class Clostridia; order Lachnospirales; family Lachnospiraceae; genus Mobilitalea. Next base: position 1,438 of record JAEZFH010000338.1, read on the forward strand.
ATCTTGAAGGAATAACCTATGGGGATGAGATTAATCTGACCCCTAAGGAATTCTACGACAAAATGCGGGGCGGACTCATGCCCACTACCATGGCCAGCAATCCCGAGGTAATCCGCCAGACTTTTCAAGACTATGTTGACCAGGGCCTTGATGTATTACATATCAGTTTTTCCTCGGCGCTCAGCGGTGGCTGCAGCAATGTTGTAACCGGAGCCAGCGAGATATGTGAGGAAAATCCAGGTGCAAAGATTATTGTAATCGATACCCTGAATGCTTCCATGGGGGAAGGTATGTTTGTCATGAAAGCAGTGCAATTGAAGGAGGAGGGCAAGACCATTGACGAGACCGCCTCCTGGCTCGAGACGCATAAGCAGGAATTCTGTGTACGTTTCACCGTAGATGACTTGAACCATCTTCACCGAGGCGGCCGGATCTCCAAGACCACTGCCATCATCGGCTCCATGATTAATATCAAACCCATCCTTTATCTCAATCCGGAGGGGCAGCTGGTAGCACAATCCTCCTCCCGAGGCAGAAAGAAGTCTCTGGCAACCATCTGCAATGACATGCTTGAATCCATGGGAAAATACAGGGACAGCAATGAAGTAATCTGTATTGCTCACGGTGATGCTTTTGAAGACGCCAATTACCTGGCTGATTTAGTGCGGGAGAAACTGCCGAACCGTAAGATCATAATTAATTACGTTAGTCCCAGTATCGGTGCACATTCCGGCCCCGGTGCCATCGGGCTGTGTTTTATGGGAGAGACGAGATAGACACAGTAATGGATTAATCAGAGATACATTTTGACATGTGCAGCACTTATTCTGAATTAAAATATTTATTTAACTGGATTATGACAGGCCTTCGATTTACGAAGGCCTGTCATAATCCCTATTAAATCAATATATGTTAATACGAAGCAAAAGAAAGGGTTGCTATCCCCTTAATTTGTATATTTCAGTAGGAATTTAAATTTTTATCCTTGAAAAAGAAAAAGTCCTTGAATTTTTCCGGTCTTTATAATAGAATAGTTGAGTAGCCTGTTTTTAAATGATAAGATATTTTATAAGTACTATGCTTCCCTAGCTCAGTTGGTAGAGCAACGCATTCGTAATGCGTAGGTCGAGGGTTCGAGTCCCTTGGGGAGCTGTTTTTATTTCCCTTGATAATCAAGGTTTCCTGCAATTGGATATATAATTGCTAGAATGAGGACTTCGCAAAGATGCGAAGTCCTCATTTTTGAAATCATTCATTTGCTTTACCTCTCCGGGCAGCGCTGCCCGGGGTATTTCTCATTCGGTATCCTGTATCTCTTCTCGCACTTCACAGATCTTTCACCGATTTTATATAATTTCAACACAATTAGCCGATATAATGAGTTTATAAAGTTATTCGTCGCAGGCAAGAACCTTTCATATAGATTTTTTATTGTATATTCCCCCTCAAAGCCAACCCTAACCGGTTGGCTTTACCTCTGCCAAATCGAAACCAATACGCATTCTCGCACATAGCTTTAGAGATGCATTATAATATATTTCTCTCTCAGTTAATCCCATTATTTCAGTTATTTCATAATTCTTCTTGTTTAAAGCCTCAATTTATGTTATAATTTTGAATTATGGAGGCATAGCTCAGTTGGGAGAGCGCTTGCTCGACAAGCAAGAAGTCGCTGGTTCAAGTCCAGTTGTCTCCATTTATTTTTATTAATCTTTCCTTCACAGCACTTCGGCCAGAGACAGAGAATTCTTCGCTCCGGCCGGAGTGCTTATCTTTTGTCAATATTGTGAGATCAATTCGCTGCCTAACGCTGCCGCCACCATTAGCTTGCTGGCAAATGCTTTTCCGTTCCAGCTTAGCAGGTTAACAATATAACCCAAAGTATCGCTGTTTATATTCCCGATGATACGCTGAAGCGCAAGCAGATCAAAGGTACCCTCTGTCTCGCTTCCGACAATCGGTATGCAAGCTCCCAAGGCAAGCACTTCACCTTGCACCGGCTTTATTAATTTACCGTCCTCATTATAAAACTGGGATAAATAATCATTGCCTTTGCGGCTGATATCCAGGACAAATAATATGTTCAGCTTGACATTACCGATGCTCACCCTGTAAAAATCGCTGTAGTCTACCAGATACTGGAACTCCTTATTATACTCGTCACTTGAAAATATGATATCGGGATTATTATTTCCGTATGAGTACACTGCAAATACCCCGTACCCGCCGCTGCCTCCGGTCTCTGCACTAATTTTTATATCCTCTGCACCATTATTAGTAAAATCCCCCAGGAACAAGGTTGGATCATAGCCGGATATCTCCGTAACTATCTTCTCGATTAATCCGCTTGCACCATCTGTGATTTCAAGCCAGATATTGCTGATGTATGGTGAATCTCCTGTTTGCTCTCCATACATTGACACCTTAACAGGTATACTGTCACCGTATACATCCCCTAATTTCTCATCGATCAGAATTCGATATACCTCCGGTATAGAATCTGAATTATTTGTCTCAGGAATCGCAATACTATAATCTTCAAAGGTACCCCAGTTCTCTGTCAATTGATTGAGCGGATCATCCGATAAGAAGAAAACCGTAATCGGAGTTTGGTCTAATTCCGGATGAAATTCAAACAAGCTCCGGTCACCCTGTCTGATTGCCTTCAATGCCAAAGGCAGCTCTTTTCGGAATATATCGCTTCGCAGATCAGCCATCGCCTGATCTGCAGGCCCGCTCACTTGAACGTATACATAATACTGTATGCCATCTTCCGTGATAAACCATTCGCCCAGCACATGATCCCCCGTTGAATTTGTTTTTCCATAGGCATATTCCCTTCCTATTGTTAGGAACAATTCCGCCGTAAGGTCTGAATGCATCAGCGTGTACCGTCTTGGTATAATCGGAAAGGTTTCAGTTATATCTTCATTAAATTCCACCGCCAGATTTTCAAGGTTAAGCCTGTTCATATAACCAGCTCCATATAGTGTTCAATATAAACAATATATACACACCATGACATAATGTTCGTTCATCCGCGAATTTTCAAGGCCTTTTATCACTCTGTCCGACATAGCAAAAAACCTATCAATCATCTGATTGATAGGTTTTCCAAGTCGAGGCGACGGGATTCGAACCCACGGCCTCTGCGTCCCGAACGCCGCGCTCTACCAAACTGAGCCACGCCTCGATCCTTCTGGCTTCGGATACTTTAGAAAAGCACCGCATTAGTTATTATCTATCAAAAGAGGTAAAAAGTCAACTACTAATTTAATTTTTTTCAATAATTATTAAACCAGTATGTTGTTTCCATCAAATGTAAATATTAACAACTATCTCTGCCTTTCACTTTTCCTCGTTATTGATTTAATATAACTATGGTAATCAGTAATCCTATCTGCAGTTTAGCTTCCGAATGGTATGATACACAGGTGGGTTGCCGCGTTATATAGAATCCGGGTAGATGCTCTTCTACCCGCTAATTTTTTAATTGAACATTATTCATTATAAATCCACTTTTAGGCAAGGTCGGTATTCTTGCCATGCTGTAACTTAAATCCTGAACCGGCACTTTGTATTGGATTTTATTAACGAGAAAATCAAGGGTCGCTTTCATAATTTCAACGGTAATACTTTCTCCGGGGCAACGGTGTCCATTGGCAGGATCGCCTCCGCCATGAGGTATAAATTCAAACGGGTCGTATTGCCAGTTTCTAAACCGCTCCGGCTGAAATTCATAAGGATTACGCCATATACGCGAATCATGATTTATTCCGTAAACATCAAGCATTACAAGAGTCCCTGTTTTAAATTCACTATGTTTCCAAACAAACTCTTTTTTTACTTTTGCACCGACGAAAGGGGTAAAGGGATAAAAACGCCGTACTTCCTGTACAAACATGTGGTATGCATCGGTATCACTTAACAGCATATTTTTAAGCTCAGGATGTTCATACAGGGCAAGGGCCATAAATATGATATAAGTTGAAATAGCGACGATCGGGCGTATTAGGTTAATCAGTTCCTTTGCCGCCATATTAAGCTCCAGCATATTACCATCAAGCTCTTTATGATTCGCCACCAAATAAAGTGCCGATCCTTCAGATGCTTTCAGCCTGCCTGCCCGAACATTATCAATAATAGTTTCTATCCATTTTTCCGTTTTCGTTCTTGCTGCTTTCCCTTTCCAATACCTTGGCCCGGCAGCTCCAAAAGCGTCGATCATTTTGGCAAAATCGTCCGCATATTCCTTCGTTTCAGCTTCTAATAACGGAACGCCAGCCCATTTGCAGGCTATTTTACATAAGACAATCTTTGCTTCATCAAAAAGATTAATCTCTTCAGCCATTTCCCATCTGGGTATGGCAGCTTCCCATTCCTTAGAAGCAAGATCAGCAAGCGTCTTTGGATGTGGGTCAGCTGTCAGTAACATGAAAAGGGATTTTCGGTGTATATGCGCCTCGCCATCCATTCCCTGTATGGCATTTTCACCGGTAAGTGTTTTTTGTACCCGTTTAGGCGCCGCCCCACTGCGCGCGAATCGTTCTGTATCGTAGAAAATTTCCGCTGCTTCTTTTCCGGTTATACATATTACTTCCTGTCCAAACAAGTGTGTTTGAAATAAATCAGATTTATGTTTATCCATTCTGTTTTTTATATACAAATATCCCTCTTGTGACAGGGCAAGAGTTTCATCAATATCTTTTTCATGCGGAGTATTGGTTTTTGGCATAGATATATCGCTCCTTTTAATACTCAAATAATGTTTTGGAATATCGAAAACCGAGCAGACAAATTAAACCCAGTTTTACTGTATAATATAGTGTTCTAAAATTCTTACTAATTATTCGTAATGTGGCCTTATGCTTCAATTATTTCTGTGACTTTATCACCGGCTTCTTCTATTTCTTTTCGCAAAACAGCGTCACTACCAAATCGCTGGAAAGTCTCAGAATCATCCGGGCAATACTTGCGTAAAGATAAATTTTCCATCTAGAGTCTTCTTTTTGTGGTTATTATTGTTAACTGCTGGCTCTTCTGTCTTTATTTCAATTCCGTATGGTGCACAGGCAGATTATCATAGAGTACTCCTTTTCACCTGCTTTATGTCCCCATCTTTCGATGGGAATGCCTTTGGATTTATTTGGTTTTGATCAATACTGACTTAAATTGGTCATGATTATTTGGTTTTTCTCACCATTTTTGTCAACCTGATAGCCTTCGATGGTAGTGTTCCTCAAAACATAAAATGGTGAAATTGACGCTTCTAATGACAGAATTGACATGAAAATAGCCTGCCAAAAAATTTGACAGGCTATTTTCAGTCGTTCAGGGTTGTTTCATAACTGCCGCGGGCGGATACGGTGGTCCGGGGTTCGGGAAAGGCAGCCATCAGGGTAAACAAATTTTCGCTGTGTTCCGTTTTAACATAACCACCGCAAGCGTCCAGCACCTTTCTGATATTCTGCAGACCTATACCGTGGTATGGTTTTTCCTTTGTGGTGAGAAAGCGTCCCTCCGCCTGATTCACCATGCCGTCATAAGCGTTTATAACTTTGATCAGAAGCTGACCGTTTAGCGTCATTGCCTCCACCGAAACAGAACGCGCTTTGGTATTCTCCAGCTTTTTGCATGCTTCCATGGCGTTTTCCAGCGCGTTGCCCAGCACGACGCAGAGGTCGCTGTCGCTGACGGAAAGCTCCTTGGGAATCCGGCAGGCACAGTGAAAGGGGATGGCCTGTTCTTTCAGCCTCAGAGAATAAAATCCCAGGATGGAGTTTACCACGACATTTTCACAGAATACCGGCAACAGCTCCGTATCGGCTTTTCCGGTATATTCGCTTAGAAAACGACCTAGCTGTTCATACCGTCCCTCATCGGACAGACGTCCCAGCACGCTGACAAAATGGCGGAAGTCGTGCAGGATGGCATGGACTTCATTGATTTGCGTGCTGAGTGCATTGTAATACTCCGTCTGCATGGCAATCTGTTCTCTTGCCAACGCCAGATGCGCGGAGGAAACGGCAAAGTCACGGGATATGTTCGCAGCCTGTATGGAGGCAGCCAGACTTAGGATCATCAGGTATCCGGTAAACAGTACCAGCAGTGCCAGAGATAGATTAAAGTACACATTGCCGTTGATGTAATAGCAATCAATAATCAGTCCGGTAATCGCCAGAACCGCACCCCAGTAAACCAGCATGCCATATTTTTTCAGCTGCTGCCGATGGAGGTAGATCTTGAAAAAGGCATAAATCTCCATCAGGAAAGCGCATACGGGAAGCAGAATGGTCAGGTTCCGGTTATAAAAGCCGTGAGGGAGGAAGAGGTACAGCAGATACAATACCGCGTAGTACAGCAAAAGTCCCAGCTTTTCCTTTCCGGAAAACGCAATCCCCAGAAGCTCCTGAATCAGAAAAATGAGCAGATACTTAGAAGCAAAGGAGAGCAGAAACATCAGCGGATTTCCGGCTTCATAGGAAAGGCCAAAGAACACGGTATTCTGCCAGAAGCCATAAAATTCTGTGGTCAGCATAATACGCAGCAATACAAGCAAGCCGATAACCGGAAGCCAGACGGAGCGCCTGACCGTCCGGAAAGACAGTAGGTATCCCACAATCAGAACAAAAAAGGAAAACAGCGCCGTCCCGTACAGAAGAAAACGCAGGTTGTTCCGGACACCGCTGCTGTGCACGGCGCTTTCATATCCCGACATCACAGGTGCCATGTACAGCCCCGCAAAGCGTGCAGTCGCCACCTCAATGACGACCTCATGCTCCCGGTCTGCAGTAAGTGTCACGGGAGAAAGGCTTACTTTGGTTGTAGTAAAAACCTCAGCAGGATTCTCCGATACAACGCCGCTTTCCGCAGTGAGCGTCCCGTCGATAAACACCCGGTAGGCGCTGCCGAAATCCGGGAGATAAATTGTGACCGGCTGGGAAGTTAGCAAGTCTTCCAGCCTGAGCCGGTAGCTTGCATATCCGTCTGACGGAAGATAGTCTCCGCCCATCTTATATTTTGACCAGTAATCCGGCACATGGATGAGGAAATCCGGCGAAGACTTCTGCTGCGGATTGGTGGCCAGAAGACGGTTCCAGTAAAACTCCCACTCACCGTCCAGAACAATGTGCTCACTGTCGGGCACATTGGAAAGATAAACACTCCCGTTCTTTGCTGCGGGAACGCCGCTTAAGCTGTGATAAAAAAGCGTATATACCACCGGAAGATGTGACACCACAAGGGTGAAAAACATTCCCATCATCAGAAGAATCTCCGTACGTCCCTGCCTTTTCATAAGGCCTTCCCTCCGCCCATCCGGGAAAACAGGCAGGCATAGTATTGCTCCTTTGCTTCCTTTGCGTATTTTCTCGAAATACTGATCATGACTTGACCAATGCAGAAATAATTGTCCCTGATCTCAGTCACATGCGATAGGTTTACTAGAAAGCTCTGGTGACAGCGAAAAAAATACTGCTCCGGCAGTTCTTTCAGAATTTCCTCCAGCTTTCTGTAACACTGCAGGATGCTTCCATCCGCAAGATGGAGCAGAAGGAGCTTATCCCGGCTTTCGATATAGCGAATCTTGCGGATGTCCAAGCTATGTACCGTTCCTTTGTATTGGATGCGGATTTTATGTAAGTTTTCTTTCCGAAGCTCCTCCAGCGCGCGGTTCAGCACGGCATATAAACGCTCCCGGTCAAAAGGCTTGACAATGTAATTAAAAGCAAATACCTCATAGGCCTGCGGATAATGATCTTTGCTGGAGGAAAGAAAAATAATTTTCAGATCTTTATGCAGGGAGCGTATCTTCTGCGCCGTTTGGATACCGTCCAGCACCGGCATGTAAATGTCAAGAAACAAAAGGTCGGCGGCGAAGCTGCCGTCCAGAAGTTCATCCATCAATGTTCTTCCGTCGGGAAAGGATAGGATTTCAAATAAAGGGTCATAGGCGTAAAGAGCGGTTGATAACGCATTGATATCCTCCGCCGCATCGTCGCAGATTGCAATTTTAACTGGCATACTACCATCTCTTTCTAAAATGGATTATTTCCTCTCTGACATTTTTAAGCTTTGCATCCGTATAATAATAGCTGATCCTTCTCCCGGCAATACCCCGACAGGCGGCCGCATCTTCTACTCTTATGTTCCATACGAATACTTTCCGTATTTTTACTTTATATTCCTTAGTTTACTTCTTTATAAGAAATATTTCAAGTTAAAGAAGAATAGGAGAAAAAGAGAGGGTCAAAAAATAGGACTATACCGGCAAACCCTTTGATGATTGGGTTCTCTCGGTATAATCCTATATCGTTAGCTTACAACCAAAGGGTTTCCTCTGAGATATGGTTTCGTTTCGCCATGTGACTGATAGGAAGACAGACCAATGCTTTCTCCCGCCTTCATAAACATATCATCACTTAAGTTTATTGTTGGAATAAGGTTCGAACCATTTTTCAACGCATTTTGCCTCCTCCGGTCTTGCAAAATAATATCCCTGAAGGTAATCACATCCAATCTCCTCAAGGGTTTGCTTTTGCTTCGCTGTTTCCACTCCTTCGGATACCACCTTCAACTCCAGATCATGCGCCAGCTCTATGATACTTCTGATCACCCGGTTCTCCATCTCTCTATCTAGCGCCTTCCCTAAAAATGATTTGTCTATTTTTAATACATCAATGGGAAGTACGGTAAGATAATTCAAGGAGGAATAGCCTGTGCCGAAATCATCCAGTGCGATACTGATGCCAAGGGCTTTTAACTGCTTCAATATCTCAATATTATCCTCTGACGAATCAAGAAAGACACTTTCTGTAATCTCCAGCTCTAATTGTTTCACTGGGAACCCTGTCTGATCCAATACCGCTTTCACTTGATCAAGGAAATTCTCATCATGCAGCTGGTGCACCGAGATATTGACAGAGAGCTTGCCGATATTATAACCGAAGTCAATCCAGGCCCTCCCCTGCATACATGCGTTTTTTAGTATCCAGCTCCCCAAGGGAAGGATTAACCCCGTATATTCGGCAATTGCAATAAATTCCAGGGGCGATATCATGCCCAACTCATGTGAGTGCAGCCTCGCCAAGGCCTCCACTCCCCTTATGCTCCGATTCGCCAGGTCATACTGCGGCTGGTAGTAGATGATAAAATCATCCTTTGCCAGGGCCTCCCGAATACATTCCTCAATCTTGGATTTCCGGATGATCTCCTCATGCAAGCGCGCGCCGTAAATGCAATACTGATTTTTTCCGCTTTCCTTTGCTTTGTTAAGAGCCGTATCCGCATTGCGAAGTACATCATTTGCTGTTTGTCCGGCTTCAAGACAATAAACCACACCAATGCTGACGGATACATAAACTGATTTTTGCACTAAATCAAAGGGCGATTCAAAGATACCAAGAATTCTCTGGCAGAGTGTCTCCAGCTCCGCTATCTCCTCATGCTCCCTGATCAATATCAAAAACTCATCCCCTCCAAATCTTGCTACCATATTATCCGGTCCCATAATTTGAAGCAGTCTGCTTCCCACCTGCTTCAGTAATTGATCACAGAAATCAAGACCAAGCAGATCATTATGTACTTTGAAATTATCCAAATCTATCATTAAGATGGAATACCGGTTCGGAAATTCTTCTCTCCCACTTAACGTATCTTCAAGGACACTCATGAATTGTACCTTATTCGGCAAGCCTGTCAGCATATCGTAAAATGCCATATATTTCATCTTAGATTCTCTTTGTTTTCGCTCTTCAATATTGGTCACCGCTCCTGCCACCTTACTTGGAGCACCTTCACTATCGAGATAAACCCTGCCCCTGTTTAATACCCAGGTGTAAACATTCTCTTTATTCTTGATGCGGTATTCCCTGTGAAATTCGCGGATGCTCCCGTCCAGGCACATCTTAAATTCGTGCAGCACCTCCGGATAATCCTCCGGGTGAACGGTTTCTTTTTGCAGAATTGCCTCAAGTCCGCAGCCCTCCAATGCATTACCTGTAATCTCTATCCATTTATCCGAGGTAATAATTTCACCAGATTTGAGATTCCACTCCCAGAGCGCATCATTCGCACTGTCCAGCGCCAGTGTATAGCTCTCCTTCAGCCTCTCCAGCTCCTTATGCAGCCTGGCAAGATACTGAAGGTTTTTATCCTTTTTAAAAAGCCCAACCTGCATATAGATAAGAATTCCCATCAGCAGCAGAACGATCAGCATTATGATCAAAATCATTATTTCACTGGCTTTAAGACCCTTTTCCTCGCTCCATAGCTTCATTGACCAGGAATTGTCCATGACCGGAATGGTGGCCGAATAAAAATTTTTCTCCAGTCCCGGCGAAGCTCCCCAGAAGATTTCCCCTTTTTTATTATAGAGGGCAATCCGGTAGCCATCCGTACCCAAGCCCTTAAGAACCTTATCTATGTAAGAATTCAAATCAAATACCACAACAAAAAAACCATTAAACAGGTCGTCCTTATATAGAGGATAACGTACGACCAATCCAAGCAAATTATCTGTATTTTTCAGGATAAAGGGGTCGTTCGCCGTTGTGATCCGATTGCCGATTGCTTTATTCACGGCCTCTTCCACCTCCGGCCGTCCCCACAGGGAGGAACCCAGTGTATAATCATAGGTCTCCGGAAATACCATATCCGTCACGGTATCTTTATTTTTATGCTGCAGGTAGAGGATATCCGGATTTTCCTTCATATACTTGTCTGCTAAAAGATCAAACTTGTGCTTGCCAATATTTCCGTCTATTTCGTAATTATACGCCAGCGAGGCCAATATGCCTTCGGTCATTGTAATATGCTGCTGCAGGGAATAAGAAACGGATTGCCCGACCATGGCAATCTGGTAGTGGTCTTCTGATTGCTCATAACGTGCGAGAAGAAATACCAAAGTGAGAAAAATGATTAGCATAATTATCAACTGTATTTCCAGATATCTGGCGTATTTATTCTTCATTAATGGTCACCTCAGTGTTAATCAGTCTTTACTATAAAAGGTTATCCCAAGAAGCAGCTCCAACTAATTTATCGCCCTTACAAAACCAAAATCAAGACCATATTGCATGTATGATACAAAATTAACAAATCATGGTATAATCCACATTGCTTTTAGCATTATTCCTCAGACTTAAAGCATATAAACACATTCATTAATATATGTATATGGCATTGCGGACTTTCTTCGCTTCATACAGTGCATGATCTGCATTGATAAAGAGCCGTACCGCATCCATCTGACCGGAGCTGGCCGCCAGCCCAAAGCTCGCCGTCAGCTTCAGCATCGGATATTCCGTAAAAGCCAAAGCATTCAGCCTCACCATAATCTGTCTGCAGATAGCCTCTGCCTCTTCCATATTCCGGTTTCTGAATAATATACAGAACTCATCGCCTCCATAACGGAACGGCGTAAATACTACACTCTCTTCCTTCAGGATTTTTGCAAATTCGATCAGGCAGAGATCTCCGATGTGATGTCCCCAATTGTCATTGATTTCCTTGAATTTGTCGATGTCCACGATCGCCAGGATGTATTTGCCGTTGGATGCGCTATCATCCACATCCTTCAATGCTGTATGCAGTGCTTTTCGATTGTATATCCCTGTAATTTCATCCATATGAAGGCTTTTCTGCAGCTGCTGCCGTTCCATTTCCATTTGGATACTGGCTGCGTTTTTTTCCTGCTCAAACCGGATTACAACCATACAGGCTATGGAAAAAGCGGTCAATACAAAAAGGGAAATCAAAAAATCACTGTATCGGTGTGTACTTTGAAAAATGCTGATTTTATCCCTATCCCAAACGATGAACAGCTCTGAGAAAACGATGGCCAGGATACTCGTCAGTGCGGTGACGCTGGTTACGTAATAATCAGCATAAATTGTCGTCACCATAATCGCTATCGCGAAGATATAATACGTGGCGGAAAATGTACCGTGTGCGGTGAAAAGGATAAAAGAGATTCCAACAAAGATAAAGGAAACGGAATAAATTTTTATCTTTTGTGAAAAGCTCCTTGACTTCATAACCACTGTAGCAATGATAACTAAGAGGATGTTAATCCCGCTTGGAACAACTAAGAACTTCCAAAAAAATCTTTCTACGGTCGTCGTCAACAGATCGGAGTTTACTAAATAAATCCCCATCACACATTCCGTTATGAACGCAAATACAACCAGTACAATTGATGTTTTATAATGAAGCCATAGCCAATTTCCGTCAATTCTTGTATACTCTTTCCGTATCTCATCAATATGCATCTCTTCATGCATCTCTTCATGCATTTCATCATACATTTCATCATACATATCTTCAAAATCAGCTTTGTCTGTCTTTGGCACGGAAGGTATCATCTCCTGTACCTCCTTCCATGGAGCACATTTATTTTTTCTTCGATAGCCGCTTTTATTGTCAAATATCGGCCTTTGTAGATTTGTGACATATTTTGTCCCGTAGATTTATTTCTTTATCTTACCATAGTACCTGGTACTTTTCAACCAACACCATACCGGAAGTATTAATCAGGTCCTATTCTATTCTTTAACTTTGAGAAAAGTGAAAAGTGCAAGATTGTTAATTTGTAGAAGCTGATGCGTGGTCTGGGATAGACAAAAAAACAGACCTGAGACGGGGCGGTAAAACGTCCTATCCAGGTCTGAATTTTATTATTCTGCGATGTCTTCGCATTCATTTTCTATTAAGTCTACGAGGATAATTGGGGTTGTCTTTGGATAAAGAAGGTTACCCAGCACCATCTACGGATCAGTATGCTGCAATTATCCCGCCTTCATTGGCATATAAGGAGCTTACTCCGGCAGTGTCTACAATAAAATAATCCTTAAAGGGAATTCTTTTCAGAATCTCGTCCTTAATAAACAACGCTCTCTCATAGTTATTACAATGTGCTATACCCAGAATCCGCTCCTGAGGCTTTAACACATCCTCTTCGATGGTCTTTGCCATCAGGGCCAGCGCCTTGGTGATCCCTCTCGCCTGGTCAAGCTTGCATATGCTGCCTTCGGGTGTCGCTCCCATGACCGGCTTAATATTCAATGCGCTGCAGATAATCGCTTGAAGATTGGATAATCTGCCGTTCTTGCGAAGGGTATCCAACGTCTCCAGTACAAACTTTGT
>JAEZFH010000353.1 GCA_023437885.1 Bacillota bacterium
TTCCGTGTCCGCCGCGGTCTTGGTTCCCCAGCTCCTTTACCTCAATAAAATCAATTACTGGCTGATGTTCCATGATGCGGAACTGGCAAATCCGGTCATTGACCTCGATGACGGTGTCCCTCATCGCCAACGCCGGGAAAAACCATTGGTCATTATCCCCGCAGTAGCTTTCGTCAATAATCCCCATGGAATTCACCTGGAGAATCCCAAAGTTCTTAAAGGTGCTGCTTCTGGGTACCACATGGGCTTCATACCCCTTTGGGAGCTCAACTGCAATCCCTAAGGGAATTAATTTGAACTCTCCTGCCTTAAGCTCCACCCTGCTGGCAGCACGCAGGTCAATCCAATCTGATTTGTTCTCAATATATTGCAGCTTTTCAATCTGCTCACTAAAATACCTGATTTTTATATTCAGCATGTTATCTCCTTTATCCATATATCAATATTGCTATCGTAACAAAGCCTCCGCCTTGCATTATCAATTACTGCTGTTCTTCCTTTTCCGTGCCAATCCCTCGGATTTCTTCCTCCGTCTTCGGCAGCAGCATCCCGAGCAATTCCTTCGCAGCGGTGGATACCGGATTAGTGCTGCTTGTGATAATGCAAAAATGCCTCTGCGGGATCTCCTTTTCAAACCGTAGCTGAAACAGCTCTCCGGTATTCAGTGCCTCCCGGGCAAAGTCCATAACCACACAGCCAATCCCCAGATTGCGAATTGCAAATTTTACTATGATATCACTCATCGCCAATTCGAATTCCGGCTTCAGCTCAACCTCATTGTACCGCAGGAATTCATCCATATACCGCCTGGTGCTGGTATTGTGCTCCAGGCAGATTGCCGGCAATTCCTCCAGAGCCCGGTACGGAAGGACCTTATCCTTCAAGTCCATAAAACGGCTTCCGGCAACAAAGATATCCTGAATCTCTTTTACCCTGGCAACCGCGATCTCAGATCTTGCTTCAAAGGGCTCGCTGACTATGCCGAAATCAATCCTGCCGCTGTATAGATGCTCCAAGGTTTCAGGCGTGGGCGCATTCGTAACCGTTACCTTAATCCCGGGAAACCTTTCGTGAAATTTCTCCAGATATGGGAGCAGGTAAAACTGAAGTGTCATGTCACTGGCTCCGATCCTGATCTCCCCGTTCTCTAAATCAAGCATCTTCTGGAACTTCTCTTCGCCCAATAAAATATAATCATAGCCCCGTCTCACATAGCTGTACAGAACCTCTCCCTCAGGTGTCAGCTTCACCCCCTTGGGTATTCGTACAAAAAGCTTACTTCCAAGGCTTGTCTCCAACAGCTTGATTGCCTGGCTGACAGCAGGCTGTGAGATGCAAAGCTCCTCTCCGGCCTGGGTAAAGCTGCCGGCCTTTGCAACATGGCAGAAGATACGGTAATATTCCAAGTTGATATACATATTAACCCCCATTCTGACAATAATGAGGAATACCATTGTTCTGCAGGCAATCCTTGATCATACAATCCTTGATCAGATATTCCGCCAAACTCAGATATTCCTCACCTCTCAGCTTTTTATTCAGACAGTCCACATCCAGCCTTCACAGATAGACGGCAACATCATTCTTTCGTAGTGAAGTATAACCTAACAGCACACAGTCTGTCAATCCTATGTTACCGGTCAGTATTCGTAATTCGTTACCGTTCAGTCCATCTCGCCGGCCAAGCGGCCGGAGTCATCTTACAGAAGCTGCATTTATTCATATGTCCTATTATTATATCTAAAAATGAAAAGACGTGCTGCATCTTAACTGAAAATGTTAATTTTGCAACACGTCCTTTTTGCTGTTCACTGTCTTCCTTAAGTCTTCCTTATACCTTACACCGCACAGACAGCATCGATTTCCATCTGCAATGTCTTTAAATCCTCCCGGATATTCAGCTTCTGAGGACAGGCATCCTCACATTGTCCGCATTCTACGCATAGACGAGCCTTTGCGTCTTCCTTGATATCATTCTTCCATTGCCACTGAAGCTCACCGCTGTTGAGATAAATCCCGTACTGATTCCAGATAGCAAAATTCTTTGGAATATTAACACCTGCAGGACACGGCATACAATAAGCACAGCCGGTACAACCATTCTTGACTCTTTTTCTTAAGGTTTCGGCTACTTCATTAATTGCCTGCTTCTCTCCATCATCCAAAGCAACGAAGTTCTTGAAGGTATTAATATTATCCTCCACCTGCTGTTCATCGGACATGCCGCTGAGAATGACCTTTACATTCGGCATAGAACCTACCCAGCGAAGAGCCCAGGAAGCAATCGACTTATCCGTATCAATTGCTCTCAGATATTTAGCAGCATCCTCCGGCAATCCGGCCAGAGAACCACCCTTGATGGGTTCCATGATAATTACCGGAACCCCAAGCTTCTCTGCCAGTTCGTATCCTTTCATTCCGGCCTGCTCCTCCGTATCCATATAGTTTAACTGTATCTGGCAGAAATCCCAATCGCGATAGGAAATGATATGTTCAAAGGCCTCATATTCATCATGGAAGGAAAAGCCCAGATATTTAATTCTTCCCTCTGCCTTGAGCTGATCCACAATTTCGAGTACTCCTAAGCTTACCATCTTATCGAAGCTTTTCCTGTTAAGAGCATGCAGTAAATAAAAATCTATATACTCCTTATGTAGCTTTGTTAATTGCTCCTCAAAAAACCTAAGCACATCCTCCGGCTTTTCTACCAGCCAGCAGGGAAGCTTGGTTGCAAGATAATACGAGCTTCTATCATACTTATCCAGCGCTTTGCCGGTAAATATCTCGCTGTTACCCTCATGGTATACATAAGCCGTATCAAAATAATTAACCCCATTCCGATATGCATAATCCATCATCTCTTCCGCTCTGGCTTCATCAATGCTGCCATCCTCATTTTTCGGAAAACGCATGCAGCCAAAGCCGAGCAGGGATGTTTCTATTCCCAATTTGTCTATCTTCCTGAATTCCATAAATAACCTCCTTTATTTACTCCTGCCATAAATCGGCAGCTATTATTACCAAGCAATGATAAGTACCTTGCCGCTTATCCCTGCCCTGTATGCCTCTTGTACATTATTGCATGTATTCTCCGATAGTTCAATGTATTTCCTTAACCTTCTGACAGGAATTATCATGTATTATCCTATTTTTTCTTTCTATAAAGAACTGTAAATACAATTGTTACAGCAATAACGGCAGCCGTCACGCCATACAGGATATAATTGCTTACCGGATCACTGACTATAATACTGGTGGGTCCATCCGCTCCCCCTATGATAGCATAACTTTTTCTTTGAATCCGATAGATTGCATTGAAATCCAACCAACTGAAAATAATTAATGTAATACTTATGATACTAAGTGTGAATAGCGTAATCATACGTCTAACCTTCATGTGTTACCCTTCTTTCCTGCCGCTCCTGTCTCATTCTTCCATTACCTTCGAAGGTATCCGGAAGGTCTCGGACTTAAAGTTGCAATAATATCTGCCTTCTCTTGCAGTAAATTTAAGTACACAATAATCCGGATCGGCAACTCCCAACGGATAGTACATCGTATCCCCGGGAAGCCAGATCAGCTCCTTACTCTCTGTATCCTCAAGAACCTCCATGGTTCCCTTCAGCATGACTCCCCGATAAAAACGCTTGTCACTGAAGTAAATGCAGGCCAATGGATCCGCTTTATATTGCTTCACCCGCATCGACGAAGTGTTGGTTGAAAAGTAAAACTCCCGAATTCCTTCCCGTTTTCTGGGCGAATTCATTGCCTTGGTATTGGGATACCCTTCCTCATCAACTGAACTGATATAGGCTATTGTCTGCTTGTCTATTAAATTACCAATGGTTTTCTCAGAATCCCTCATTATACTTACCTCCTTGGTGATGCTCTGCACCATCTCAAACAATGAGTGGAAGTGCATTTTCTTACATTTTTTTCTCCATTTCGCCCTTCTTTTCCGGTTTATCTTCCGGATCATCCCCATATTCTATCCCGGTTATGATACTTCATCGAACATTTGTACCTATTTTATAATAGTACAAGCCCTGTAAAAAAACAATACCAAAAATTGCTATTTTCACGGTTTGCTTGACTCAATCTGATACTGCCTCCTCCGACAGGTAGTCCCTCAGACGCTCCACCGATTTTGTAAGCCCCGCAACCGTCTTCGTCTCCAACACACATCTGCAGCCGCATTCTCTCGCAAGTGCGAGTTTATCCGGCAAATCAATTTCCCCGTCACCAATGGCAAGATGGTTGCTTTTGCCGAGGGCGTCATGAATATGCATGTGCTGCAGCCGATCCCGGTGTTTACGAATAAATGGCTCATCCATCCCTCCGACAGAGTGGTCATGCCCCAGATCAAAGGTCAGGCCAAATACCGGGCTCTCCAAAAGCAGTTCCAGGCCTTCCCTGGCAAAATCCATGTATCCGCCGGCATTCTCCACGCAAATCCGGATACCGCTGTCTCCTATGGCCGCCTCGCATAGCCTGGAAAATTCCAGCAGCATCCCAAGAAACCGTTCCTTATACTCCCTGAACAGATATACCTTTCTATCCGGCAGGGTAATATAAACTCCTGAAGCCAGATGCATATTAAGAACCGGCGCCTCCAGCCTTTTGGCAATTTCCACCGCCTTCAGGACCGTGTTCCGGTAAGCCCTTGTGACCTCCTGATTATAGCCGCAGACATTCAGCTCCTCCTCCAGATGGATGGTATAATAGATCCCGTATTCCTTCTTTAACCGGTTATAAAGCCCGGTATCGACAGCATCCAGCTGATACCAGGGAAAATTATTGTTCAACTCTATAAAATCCAGATTCAAGCTCCTGCATAGTCCGGCACACCCGGCAATCTCAGGAGTTTCCAATAAGGTAGGCATTCCAAATTCCATTTTCTCTCCCCGACCCTTTCACATATTGTACAATTGATTTTTATCACTTTTAATTGCAATAATTATAATGTAAGTTGCTGCTATAATCAAATATTTTCCATAAATATCAGAAATCACCTTCTCACTATTCAGAAATCCATGCTGCAAAGCTTATAAAATAGCATATAAATTCGAACACTAAGCTTGGTACAATTCTCATAAGAAAGGTGGATGTGTATGAATTCGGTTCATTATCAGGTTGAGGGTTTAATAAACGCACCGGTAAAAACCCAGGTTAAGAATGTATTGGAGAAACTGGAGGGAGTTCAAAGAGTGAACGTGGA
>JAEZFH010000372.1 GCA_023437885.1 Bacillota bacterium
GCGCTATGGTGTAATTGTGACCTCCGGAAGAAAGAGGGGGCTTTTGCTTCCGAATCTGGAAGGAGTGGGTACGGTGGAGCAGCAGGTTGCCATCGCCAGGAAGAAGGCGGGAATCTATGATAATGAAACCATTTCCCTGGAGCGCTTTGAGGTGGTGAGGCACCGATGAAAGTAAAATGCAGAATCTGTCCCCATCATTGTAATATTGAGGAAGGCCATACCGGGCTATGCAGGGCCAGGACAAACCGCAGCGGAGAGATTGTCAGTGAGAACTATGGCAGATTGACCGCGCTTGCTCTGGACCCGATTGAGAAAAAGCCGCTGTATCATTTTTATCCGGGCAGCAGGATTTTGTCTGTCGGCAGTTATGGCTGCAATCTGGATTGTCCCTTCTGTCAGAATTGCGATATCTCCATGGTGGCAGGAGAAGAGACAGAATCCCAGGAGGTTACCTGTAATGAGCTGGTGAATAAGGCATTGGCGCTCCGGTCCCGAGGAAATATAGGCATTGCCTATACTTATAACGAGCCTCTGATCGGATATGAATTTGTCCGGGACTGCGCCCGGGAAGCAAAGAAGCATGGGCTTAAGAATGTTGTGGTAACCAATGGTTATATCTGCGGAGAACCCCTGGAGGAACTGCTTCCCTGTATAGACGCCTTTAACATTGATTTGAAGGGCTTTACAGAAGAATTTTATCATAAGCTGCGGGGAGACCTGGCAACGGTTAAGCATACAATTTCCCTGGCAGCGAAGCAATGCCATATCGAGGTAACGACCCTGATTATTCCGGGTGAGAATGACAGCGAGGAGGAGATGACGGAGCTGTCCGGCTGGCTGGCCGGTGTGGACCCGAATATTCCCCTTCATATCTCCCGTTTCTTCCCCCGCTGGAGGATGCAGGACCGGGAAGCGACTCCGGTGGAGAAGGTATTTCGCCTGGCTCAGATTGCAAGGCAAAATTTAAAGCATGTGCATGAGGGTAATTGTTAAGCTTGTATCTCCTTCACATAATATAAGCGAAGCGTCACATACTAATCTATATGCTCCCTTAAGTAAATTTGGATATACAGGGCAGCTGCGGGGCAAGCGCGGGAATATTTGCTCCGCATAAGCAGAAAGGAGAAGGTATGGACAAGAAGCAGAAGGAGAAGCTCCATCAGAAGAAGGAGCAGGAGAAGTTCAACAGCGTCACGAACTCTGTGAAGCCGGAGAATCAGAACCAGAATAACAATGTCAGAAAAGAAGGCGTTGGCAGGCAGAATAATAAATATTAGACTGGCAGGAATGAAGAAATAAGGGATGGGACGCTGATTGCGGCGGGCCATCCCTTTCGTTCTGAAGAAGAATGCGTTGGCTGAAGCACCAATCAAAAGAACCATTGAGTGACTCTATCAAGAGAATGCCATTGACTGAGACCACATCAGAAGATTCCTTTGTCCGAAACACCGGATTGACAATTGATCCCTCAGGTGATAACATGTACGCATCACAATTAATTATTTTCCGTAAGCTGCCGGAGGTGTTCACGATTCACCGGAGAGAATGCCGGGGACAGAGCAGGCGGCAGCAATAAGAACAAAAAGGAGGGTTGCTGCGTATAATGAATTATAATTGTGATACCGGTACCCGTTCACAGGATCACCCCAAGATCCGATTTGCAGAAATGCATTTATTAGCGCCATGCACCTCCATTGGGAGAATCAATTTGGAGGTTAACGAGGCAGAGAGTTTATCGAATTATTCGGCGGATGCTCTCTCGTGCTCCCGGGCATGTAATATGACTGCTAAAACTGTCGGTAACGACAGAACAAAGCAGCTTAACCGGGAAAATGAATTAGGTGCGATACTGACTTTGCAGGCTGTTGCAAAGCTTTCTTGTGCTGGGAATTCATACAGAATGCTAAAAAAATTATGATGGGATGCTTTTATTTTTACAGTGATTGTAAAAGTACGCTATTATTATACCCATTTTCTGCTGTCTTAAAGAAAGAAATCCTTAATAATAAGCATGCTTGCCGTCGAAAAACGGCGGAAGCTGCATTTCAGGTGCTCATACCTTGTTTTTTTGCGCCCTTTATGACACTGCAGTGAGGCGAATGGTTCGCTTAGACCAAAAATTAAGCTTTGGCACGCGCAGAGCAGACTACATGCTTTGTGTAAATCAGTAACTGCTCAGGACAGTATGTTCAGGCAGAATGGAGGAATGTTTATGTGTGGAATTATTGGATATACAGGAAGCCGGGAGGCGAAAGAGATATTACTGGGAGGTCTTGCCGCATTGGAATACCGGGGTTATGACAGTGCCGGAATTGCTCTTTGCGATCAGGGAAAGGTGCATACAATCAAAACAGTGGGAAAGGTATCCGACCTGGCCTCCAAAGCGGAATCCTGCAAGGAAGTAGGAGGCACCTGCGGAATCGGCCATACCCGTTGGGCAACCCACGGAGGGGTAACAGATGCGAATGCACATCCCCACTCCCATGGCAGGGTTACCCTGCTTCATAACGGTATTATTGAGAATTATCATGCTTTGGAGCTGGAGCTTGCCAAAACCGGGAGATTTCCTATCTCTCAGACGGATACGGAGATTGTTGCAATGCTGGTTGACAGTCTGTATGAGGAGGATGCGATTACTGCAATTGTCAAAGCGGCTGAGAAGATTGAAGGGGCGTATGCCTTTTGTATCCTCTTTGAGGAGGAGCCGGGGGTAATCTATTCCCTGCGCAATGCCAGCCCGCTTGTCGCCTGCCATGTGGAGGACGGCTCCATAATCGCCTCCGATCTGGTGGCACTTATGGATTATTCCAAGGATTACTTCGTGCTGCCGGAGCGTCATATTGCCAGGCTGACAAAAGAAGCGATCACCATATATGATTTTGATAAGAACGAAGTAGAGCCTGCGATGCTGCATGTCAGCTGGGATATCACGGCAGCCCAGAAGAACGGCTACCCGTATTTTATGCTCAAGGAAATCTATGAGCAGCCAGCTTCTATCCGCTCAACCATTACACCAAGAATATCACCGGAGAACACACCGGATTTTACGGTGGATGATATTCCGGATGAGGTCTTTGGGAAGGTGAGCCGCGTTATCATCGCTGCCTGCGGAACTGCCATGCATGCCGGACTGGTAGGAAAGGCAATGATTGAAAAGCTGATCCGGATCCCGGTAGAGGTGGAGATTGCCTCTGAATTCCGATACAAGGATCCCATCATGGACCGGGATACCCTGGTTATTCTGATTTCTCAATCCGGTGAAACCGCAGATACGCTGGCCGCACTCCGCCTTGCCAAGGAAGCGGGAGCCGCCACCCTCTCCATTGTGAATGTGAAAGGCTCCACGATTGACCGTGAGAGTGACTATGTGTTTTATACCCATGCGGGCCCGGAGATCGCAGTAGCAAGCACCAAGGCCTATACAGCGCAGTTATCCTGCCTGTACCTGCTGGCCTTCAAATTCGCACTGATCCGAAAGACAATCACCGGGAAGGAATGTGCAGACTACATCAAGGAGCTGAAGGAAGTAATTCCTGCCATAGAGAAGACCCTGTCCTTTGATAAGACGGTGGATGATATCTGTAAACATTTTGTGGATAAAGAGGACCTTTTTTTCATTGGCCGTGGATTAGATTACGCTCTGTGCTGGGAGGGGTCTATTAAGTTGAAAGAAATCAGCTATATTCACTCCGAGGCCTATGCCGCCGGAGAGTTAAAGCACGGCACTCTGTCCCTGGTTACGGAGGGAGTTCCCGTGGTAGCGCTGGCAACCCAGGCGAGGGTATTCTCCAAGATGGTATCCAATGTCCGTGAGGTTCGGGCGAGAGGAGCGTTTGTTGTGATGATTACCAACGGTAAGGCAGACGTGGAGGAATCCGCATACGATTACCATATTGAGCTGCCTAAGACCTCGGATTACTTTACTCCCTTTACCTCGGCGGTGGTGCTCCAGCTGCTGGCTTATTATTCCTGCGTACACCGGGGCTATAATGTAGATCAGCCGAGGAATCTTGCCAAGTCTGTAACAGTGGAATAGAGGATGGGATAAATAATAAGGCTGTAAAATACTAATAAAGTTGGAACCGGATAATATATTTATTAACTGAATAATAAAATTATGAACTGATACTTCTTATAATTAAAAAGCTCTAGGTCCGTTGTATGAATGGATAAAATCATACGCCAGGATTTAGAGCTATTTTTATTAATTTATCGAGGATATCTTTTTGCAGGACCCTCCCAATTTTTTATTAATCCTTTCTTTACTTATCTGCCTTGTGTTATGATTTTGTTTAAATAGCATAGTAACTTGAATTATCGAACATGACTTCGGGGGTATTAGATATTACTTTGCATAAACCCTTTACTTACCTGTACATTATTGACATAAGATTCTTCGTATGGTAAATTATGAAAAATAAATTAATAATAACCCATTACTTAAATTGATTTTAGAATGAGATTGATACATATTTATTGATAAAAAATTACGGTTAATTTATCGTAGCGATAAAAATTCGAGACCGTTCCACGTCCACTTTGTGGGAGCAATAAAGAAGAGGAGGATCTCTATAATGCCATTGATCCAAGCTGAAAACCTAACCAAAGTTTATCGTCAGAATATCAAACAACCCGGTCTAAAAGGAGCCCTAAAAAGCCTTATCAAAACCGAGTGGGCGGAAAAAACAGCTGTAGACAGCGTCTCCTTTACTATGGAGGAAGGAGAATCGTTAGCATGCATCGGTGAAAACGGAGCGGGCAAGTCCACCTTGATCAAAATGCTTGTAGGTATTTTGAATCCCACCTCCGGCAGCGTAAAAGTCTATGGCGAAAACCCCATGCACCACCACGAGGCTTATCTCCGCAAAATCGGAGTTGTTTTTGGTCAGAAGACAAATTTGTGGTTTGATATCCCTGTGATCGAAAGTTACCGGGCCATCCAGGTATTGTACAAACTGGACAACAATCTATTTGAAAAAAATATGAAGATGGTCACGGAGCTGCTGGAGCTGGAACCCATACTCCATTCTCCGGCCAGACGGCTTTCTTTAGGGCAGAGGATGAAAGCGGACATTGGCCTGATTTTCCTTCACAGCCCTAAGATATTGTACCTGGACGAGCCTACGATCGGTCTTGATATAAACGTTAAATTCACCATCCGCAAGTTCATCCGGAAAATGAACCAGGAAAACGGCATCTCCGTATTGCTGACCAGTCACGACCTGGATGACATTGAGCAAATCAGCGATAATGCCCTGGTGCTCTCAAAAGGGAATATCTTCTATCATGGTTCGCTGCAGAAATTAAAGAGCAACTACGCCACAACCCGGCTGATTACGGTCAAGGGGCCTGTGACGGGAGATATTACCGCCATAGCTTCGGAAATAGCGGTGGAGCCTGCTGACCGTACCACAAAGCTGACGTTTGACACACGCAGTCATACTTCCAGCGAGATGATGGATATTGTCTCCCGCTGCTTCGACATCCAGGATATTACTATTGAAGAGCCGGGTATCGATCATGTGGTCTCCCGAATCTTCACCGAGGGGGCCAGATCATGAGGCGGTTTAACAAGTTGATGGGACTTTACCTGCAGGGAGCCCTGTTCTATAAGAAGGCTTTTCTGCTTAATCTATTTACACCCTTGGTGTTGCTGGGCGGTCAGTTTATGCTTTGGCAGTCTCTCTATAATCTAAGCGAAACCGGCGTCATCGGCAGCTTTAACCGGGCAGGGATGTATACATACATCATCGTGGCATTTGCCATAAATAACCTGTTGACCTGGTCCAGCGAGAACAACATCTCCCGGGAAATACGCTCCGGTCTTATAGTGGCCCGGTGCATGCGCCCCGTGCCTTTTCTGTACCAAAGCCTGGCGGGTCTTACGGGTTCCATGCTGCCTCAGGCCTTAGTAAATTTCGCTATCGCTGGACTGCTGTTCGCCTTATTCGGCAGTTACCTGGCCCTTCCCTTGTTGACGGCAATCCCGCTGGCATTTTTGAGCTTACTGCTTGGTATTCTTCTGCGGATGATGCTGGTCAGCTGCTTTAGCCTGTTGTGCTTTTTCACGACCAGCCACCTGGGCTTAAGCTGGACCCGAACCGCACTTACGGAATTTTTTTCAGGGGCACTGATTCCCATTTCCCTTTTCCCTGGATGGCTCAAAACGGTAAGCTATTGCACGCCTTTCCCCCTCATGCTGCAGACGCCAATTTCCTTGTTCTTAGGCGAGGCTACGCCTTTACCGCTGTCAGTAACGTTTGCACTGCAAATTGGCTGGACGGCGGTGCTCCTGGTGCTGCACGAAGTACTGTACTCCAAAATCCGTAAAAATCTTACCTTTGCCGGAGGTTGACATATGCTGAAAATATTTTTTCAATTTAAAGCTCAATACATCAAGACCCAGATGGAATATCCCGTAAATTTTTGGATGCTGGTCTTTTCCGGGATATTGATGCGAACGCTTATGATGGGGACCGTGTTCGTGCTGTTCCGCAACATTCAGGATATCGCCGGGTGGCGGGAAGGAGAACTCTATCTGATTTTGGGCTTCATGTGTGCCTCCGAGGGCCTCACCAGTATTTTTGTGGACGGCATCTGGCACCTCCCCGCCCTGGTGTTCCGGGGCGAATTTGATGTTATGCTGGCTCGGCCAATTTCCCCGCTATTCCAGATTTTATCCTATGACATCGGCCTGCAAGGGATCGGTGTTCTGATCATGGGAGTTCTCAATATTGGGATAGGGTTAGTGTCCTTAGACTGGGTATCGCCTTTATCCATTTTCCTCTGTATCATTTTTACCCTGACCGGTACAGCGATGCGTCTGTCCTACAACCTGATAGGCGCAAGCAATGTTTTTTGGAGCAGCGGGGGGCAGACCAATGCGACCTTTCTCATCTACAGTGTCGGTGAATACGCCAAGTATCCCGTAACTATCTATCCAGGCTGGATGCAGTTTCTTTTATTATTTGTGATTCCGGCGGGGTTCGTGGGCTTTGTCCCGGCGTTAATCCTCCGGGGAGAGCATATCTTACCATATACCTTGGTTGTGTTTGCCGCAACAGGCTTGTATTTCCTCCTTGCCAAAACTATTTATTACCGGGGTATCCGCAAGTATGAGAGTATGGGGATGTAATATGCTCCTTATTGCATATTTTTTTCGTGGGGCTTGAGATAGATTCGTTTTACAGGACATCACAGCCATGTAGGTACGCTATATGTGGTTTTTACAATTTTATAGATTTTTGTTATATATTGGTATATAATGGATGAGCATAAAACTATTTATCAAGAAGCTAAAAATTAATTATGGAAGAAGGAAATTACCTTGATAACCGTAGAGAATCTGACGAAGGAATTCAAAATTCCTGTCCAAAAGTCCGGAAAGCTTGCCATGGTACGAAATTTATTCTCAAGTGAATTCAAAACGAAACGTGCGGTGGATGACATAAGTTTTCATGTAAAAAAAGGAGAGATTGTCGGGTACATAGGAAAAAACGGTGCTGGAAAATCCACCACAATAAAAATGCTGTCCGGGATTTTGCAGCCGACGAACGGAAGCATCACAGTGAACGGTATTGAGCCTTCCAAAGACCGTATGAAAAACGCGGAACAAATCGGGGTTGTTTTCGGTCAGAAATCACAGCTTTGGTGGGATGTACCGCTGATTGAAAGCTACAAACTTCTCAAAGAAATATATAAAATTGACGATAAAACATACAATGAAAATCTGTCTTCCTTTGTGTCCATGCTTG
Source organism: Bacillota bacterium (assembly GCA_023437885.1). Taxonomy (GTDB): domain Bacteria; phylum Bacillota; class Clostridia; order Lachnospirales; family Lachnospiraceae; genus Mobilitalea. The sequence goes on from JAEZFH010000372.1 coordinate 7,755, forward strand.
CACTTGAGGAAGTGCTTGAAAAGCCGGTACGGCAGATGAGCCTGGGGCAGCGTGTTAAGTCCGATATCGTTGCGGCGTTACTGCATAATCCGCCGATTTTATTTTTGGACGAGCCAACCATCGGTGTTGATGTTATATCCAAAAAATATCTGCATGACTTTATTCTCAAGGTGAATCAGGAAAAGCAGACCACAATCATTCTCACAACCCATGACATGAATGATATGGTCAAGCTTTGCTCCCGCATGATGGTTATTAACGATGGTAAGCTGATGTATAACGGTTCTCTGCCCGACATGGTTGAAAGGTATGGCAAAATGCGCTCGCTTTTGGTAGAATTTGAAAGCGAAATCCCGGATTTTCCTGTTCCGGGAGCGGAATGCATAAAAAGCGAAGCGAGCAAGAAGACATATGTATTCAATCGCTTTGAAACAACGCCGTCCAAGTTGATTGAATATATCAGCAAACAGCATTCCATTGTTGATTTGCAGGTTATTGAACCCGAAATTGAAGAAATTGTGAGAAATATGTATGAGTAGATTAAGGGGCGTTGATTTTAAAACAGGAAAAGCTTTCTTCCGTACGGAATTTTACAGCGTGAGTATTTACCGCGTTTCCTTTTGGCTTAGATTTGTATATACTTTTTTAATGATGTACAGTATGGGGTATGTATGGAAGGCGCTTTATCAAGACAATCCCAATGCACTCAGCGTAAGCTTGCCCGAAATGATCACTTATGCGGTTCTGGGTATTGCACTGGAAGCAATCCTGCATCCGTATCATGGGCCCAAGACCTACATTATGGAACAGGTTCGCAAAGGGACAATCGAAATGGACCTCATGAAACCGATGGACTTTCAATTCTATATGTTTGCCAAAAATATGGGCGGTATTTTTGTAAAATTACTGTGCCAGGTATTCCCTCCGCTGGTGGTAGCATACTTCTTTTTCGGCTTCACGGTGCCGCATATTACTCAAGTTCTCGCTTTCTTTGTCAGCCTGGTATTGGGGGTCCTGGTCAGCTTTCTGCTCAATTTTATTCTTGGCTTGCTCAGTATGGTGATAATGAATATCCAAAATATAAACTGGGGATACAATGCAACCCTGCGGTTTTTCTCCGGGCAAATGGTGCCGCTTGCGCTGTTCCCGGGGTTTATTGGTGTGCTGAGTGCAATATTGCCTTTTCGCTGCATCTATTCCATCCCTATATCAATTTATATAGGGAGCAGTAAAGGCACAGAAATGTTTGCGGCTTTGGGGCTTCAAGCGGGATGGGTGTTCGTTCTGTTTATCGCCTCGCGCCTTATGATGCGCCATGTTTTCCGCAGACTTATGATACAGGGAGGTTAATCTATGATGCGCAATATCAAACTGTATTTAAAATTTTTACACATAGCAATTCTCGGGAAAATTCAATATAAAGCCGACTTTATGGTCGGGATGGTGAGTGTTCTGATTCTCAATGCCGTAAACATATCTCTCATCGGCATTTTGGTCTACAACTTTGACATGCTTGGCGGCTGGGAAATTTGGGATTTAATGTTTCTGTATTGCTTCTGGATGCTTTCAAGGGGATTTTACGGTATATTTTTCAACCACTTCTGGGACTTTGAGGGGATGATCGTCAGCGGCGGATTTGACGCGTATCTCGTGCGCCCGGTAAGCCCTTTTTTGCAACTTTTAGGAAAGGATATAAATTATAGCGGAGTAGGGGATTTACTGATCGGAATTGTTGGATTTATATTAGCGAAGACGCAGCTGGGGCTCTCGTGGGACGTGGCAGACTGGCTGTATTTTGTCATTTGTGTTATTTCCGGCGGACTGATTCAAGTCGCAATCAATTGGCTCGGTGCGAGCCTGTGCTTTTGGACAACGCGTTCAAATGCGGCAATGAGTATTGCGGAACAGTTTACCGTACTTATGCAGCAATATCCCGTGGGGATTTTCGGTAAGTATTTTCAGGTCTTTGTCACATGCTTTCTGCCTGTCGCGTTCATAAATTACTATCCAAGCGTGATTTTTCTCGGAAAGGCGGGGGAGAATATTCCGATCTGGCAGTATTTCGCACCGCTGGTGGCACTGATCATGCTCGTGATTTCTGCAGTTGTTTGGATGACAGGAATTAAGCGGTATGCAGGAACAGGAAGTTGAGGAGATTTTCCGATGAAATTGATTATTAGGCTGTTGAGGGTGCCTTTGCTGGTTCTTGTCTCTATTCCGGTACTGCTGTTTCTTTCCTGGCTGGTCCTGATCCCGGCGGCAAATAACCTGAGGCTAAGCCATCAGGAAAGACAGCTAGTGAAGCTTCCCTTGCCGGAGGACAGCCGGTTCATTGAAAAGCAATCGGTATGCGGTAAGCTGCAGGGTAATGGAAATGGAATGAATTATCTTGTCACGATGGTGATCGAGAGCGGCTTGAGTCTGGAGGAGCTGCAGGAATATTATTACGGATATGAGGTTATGAAACAGGATGGTCCGGAATTGGTAAGTGAATATCTGGAGCATGATTCGATATACTATGATAAACTAAAGAATATAAGGGATTACAGCGCCTGCTATGTTATATATCGGTTCACCTCTGCCGATCTGGGTTCCCTTTGGGAGTGGGATCTCAGGGGACATTAGCCGTTCTTATCAGTTGCCATTCTGTTTTCCGTTTGATATAATGACAACGGAATAGAGGATAGTGCGGGAGCTGAGCAAATGGTACCTTTATGACAGGAAGGACGATCAACGATTATGATTTTTGAGTCACATGCACATTATGAAGATGAAGCGTTTGATATAGACAGAGAAGAATTATTGGACAGGCTGCCGAAGGAAGGAATTGAATATGTGGTGGATATCTGCTCCGATGTGAGCAGCATTGACCGCGTTCTTTCTTTGGCGGAGCGATATCCCTTTATCTATGCTGCGGTCGGTATTCATCCGGAGGCGGCAAAGGAGCTTAGCGAGGAGAAATTTGCCTGGCTTCGGGAGAAAGCCTTGCATTCCAAGAATCTGGCCATCGGAGAAATCGGACTCGATTATTATTGGGATACTACGGACCGCAGTACGCAAAAGATCTGGTTCGAGCGGCAGATAGAGCTGGCAAGGGAGCTGGAATTACCGCTGGTGATCCACAGCAGGGATGCGGCAAATGATACCTGGGAAATGTTAAAATCCGCAAAAGCAGACCAGCTGGGAGCGATCATCCACTGCTTCTCCTACGGTGTAGAGCAGGCCCGTCAGTATCTGAATATGGGCTTTTACTTAGGAATTGGCGGCGTGCTGACCTTTAATAACGCCAGGAAGCTAAAGGAAGTAGTTGCCTATGCACCTCTGGAGCAATTGGTGCTGGAAACGGACTGCCCTTACCTGGCACCGGTGCCTTATCGTGGAAAGCGCAATGACTCCACCTATTTGACCTATGTTGCGAAGGAAATTGCTAATCTAAAGCAGATCGACTATGATACGGTGGTGAAAGTAACCGCTGAGAATGCGAAGCGTTTTTATCGGGTTAAGGAGTAGAAATAGGACTTTTAGAGGCTTTGTAGCGATTCAGGATACCGTACGCTGATCTGTCACGAGGCTTTCTATAAATTCAGGTCATAGTATATGGTCACATAGCGGAAAGTGTGGTAAACTTATTACCAGGTAACGAAACCAAGGAAAGGGGGTAAATATGTTAGAGATAAAGGACTTGGAAATGCTTCGCAATATCATGAAGGAAGAAATAGGTGGGAGCGAAGACCGGATATTGACTACTGTAAGGGAAGAATTGCGCAAAGGTGAAAACCTAATATTAGAAGAAATGGATAGAATGCAAACTAACTTTGTGAAAAAGATAGATGAACTTCACAGAAACCTTGATGAATTGAATCAGTATTACAGGATAACGAAGCTTGAAAACGATAATACAGCATTGCTCCTTAAAATGGTCGAGGAATTATCGAGAAGGATAACAGAATTAGAAAAGAAAACAGCATAAATGAATGGAAAAGACCGTATGCATAATAAGTTGGGAAATCCCAAGAATACAATTGAGATACTTAATAAATATAAATTCGTGTTCCAGAAGAAATTCGGACAGAACTTTCTGATCGATACCCATGTTCTGGATAAAATTATCCTGGCAGCAGATATCACAAAGGAGGACTTCGTCCTGGAGATCGGTCCGGGAATCGGCACGCTGACCCAATACCTGTGTGAAAATGCCAGGGAAGTTGTAGCAGTGGAAATCGATAAGATGCTGATCCCCATCCTGGAGGATACCTTATCAGAGTATGACAATGTAACTGTCATCAATGAGGATGTTCTGAAGCTGGACTTAAATGAGCTGGTTCGGGAAAGGAATCATGACAAGCCCATCAAGGTGGTTGCGAATCTTCCCTATTATATCACAACACCGATTATCATGGATCTCTTTGAACGACGTCTTCCCCTTAAGAATATCACAGTGATGGTACAAAAGGAAGTGGCGGACCGGATGCAGGCGGCGCCCGGAAATAAGGATTACGGGGCCTTATCCCTGGCGGTACAGTATTATGCAAAGCCTTATATTGCTGCCAATGTTCCGCCCAACTGTTTTATGCCAAGACCAAATGTCGGCTCGGCGGTCATTAATCTGACGCTGCACCGTGAAGCGCCGATTCAGGTGGAGGATGAGAAGCTGCTGTTTCGCATGATACGTGCATCCTTTAACCAGAGGCGCAAAACCCTGGTGAATGGCTTAAATAATTC
>JAEZFH010000473.1 GCA_023437885.1 Bacillota bacterium
GCCATGGGTAGTGATTTCCTCCAGCATACCGTTTAATACTGTCTTAAGCTCCTGCTCCTGAATATGTGATACAAGTGTGTATTTAAAAGAACCATCTGCCTCCGGCACGGGCGCTTTTTGCTCTACCTGTTGTATTGATTGGATTTGGTTTACTTTTATCTCCATCGCTTTTCCTCCAAGGGGCTTCTTCGCCTAAACCATGAATCGAAACCATACCCATGGCCTTTTGCTTCGCCCGGCAAATGCGTGTACCTGCGCCGATATAATGTCTGACGACATTATACCATAAACCCCATTTACTTTACAGTAATTTTTTTATATCCTCCCGGACCTCGTAAAGGCAGATATTGATGTCAAGATTCTGATAACGTTTTGTAATGCCGCATTCTGTTAAATTCCCATCGGAGAAATCCTCCTCATCTGCCAGGTAGCGCCGGCACATCTCCGCATACTTGGGCTGCTCCTGCTTCTTCTCCCGGCGGATGGCACGTATCAGCCGGACTCCGTCGTCTACTTCCAGATAGATGGGTACCACATGCTCTCTGCCGAAATATTCCCTGATCTGCAAATAGGTCTCCAGCGTTCCGATCATCAGATAATCGGCTTCCTCCAGATTAATCTGCCCGTCATTTACGGTAAAATAATGCCAGGTACCATGCACGGTTTCATAAGACCGGTGCTCTATGATTTTTTTCTGCTTCTGAAGCTCTGCCAATGTGTCCTCATCCACAAAATAGTATTCTACTCCATTTTCTTCTGACTTTCTTATGGGCCTTGTGGTGTACATAACCGCCGTCTTCAAATGAAGCTCCTCCGCTTCCAGCAGACGCTTGTACACTGTGTCCTTTCCTGTGGCGCTTTTGCCCATGACAATAAAAATCCTGGCCATACTCTTATCCCTTCCTATTCCACAACTTCAATCCGGTCTGCAGCCTCTCCCGTGAAGCCGGTCACCGATACCCCCTGCTCCCTTATTGCGAGGATATCATCAATCAGCTTCCTTGTAATGACTTCTCCCGGCACCAAAACCGGTGCTCCCGGCGGAAACAGGCTGAGGAAGGCGGCTGATATCCGTCCTGCACTTGCGCTGAATTCCAGGGTTACTGCGGGTTTCTCCCACGCCTCACCGGGCAGAAGCCTCATCTCCGGCTGCCGCTCTCCCGGCTCCTGCCTCCCGGTCTTACTCTGGCATCGCTCCTGATGCTCTCCGGCGGACTCTAGCCTGCTCCCAGAACCGGAACCATCCCCTTCGCACCTCTCCCCGAGGTCTTCATCAATCTCCGCCAGCGCCTGCGCCAGCCGGTCAAAGCCCTCATCCGTGTCACAGATGCTTGTCATGGCAAGAACATAATCCGGTGCTTCCATCTCCAGCATAATATGATATTTCTCCCGAAGCAGACGATGAAGCTTGGGACCGTTAAGATTGGTGCCCTTCACCAATATTGTCAGCTTGGAAGGGTCCAGATCATACACACCGTATTTTCCTATGATCTCCGGTCTTAGCAAGGTAAGCTTCTTCAGCTTTTCCATCTCCTGGTAGAAGCTTGTAAGCCTCCGCTCATAGGCTTCAAATAAGTCCTCCGCCTTCTCCTCCAGCAGACGAATACACTGGTCCATCCCGGCCATCAGGACATAGGAGGGGCTGCTGCTTTGATAGACTGCAAGATATTTTCTTAGCCGGGTATCCAAGTCAGGGACTTTGGAATGAAGTACCGCTGTCTGGGTGAAGGCCGGAAGAGTTTTATGCAGGCTCTGGATTACCAGATCCGCCCCCAGCCTTACCGCACTTTGTGGAAAGCCTCCGGAAAATCCAAAATGAGCACCGTGCGCCTCGTCCACCATCAGATAGGCCCCATACCGGTGGCAGCTCTTCGCGATTGCTCCGATATCCGATACCACACCCTCATAGGTGGGCGAGGTAATTACCACCAGGCGTATTCCCTCATGGGTTATCAACGCTTCCTCCAAATCTGCGGGAAGAATTCCACCGACAGCTGAAATTCCATCCATCTTTTGTGGATAACAATAGACCGGAATCAAACCCATGAGGATAACTCCATGGTAAACAGCTTTATGGCAGTTCCGGGATAGGAGTACCTTATCCCCACGCTTCACCGTTGCGGAGATTCCGGCCAGAAGCCCTGCAGTACTGCCGTTCACCAGCGGATAGGAGTATTTTGCCCCGTATAGTCTGCTTATCCTGCCAGCCAGTGACCGGAGCACTCCCTCCGGCTGGTGAAGGTTATCAAAGCCCTCGATTTCCGTTATATCAATGCCATAGGGATTGTCCATCCGGCAAAGCCCGGTGTTGCGCTTATGTCCGGGCATATGCATCGGATACTCTTGTCCCCCGCAATATTTTATTAATTTATCATATAATTCGTCCAATGCCAACCAAGCCTCTCCTTATCTGACCGGCTATGATGAAACCGTTTCTCCGGCAACAACCCATCTCTCCGAGATTTCCGCTTCTATCAGTTCAGATCTTTTATCCGGTGCTTTTAATGCTTCTAGTACTTCTGTTACTTCTGGTACTTCCAATGTTACCGCTTCTTCCGATTTCACCGCTTCCTCTGGTGCAGATGCTTCTTCCGATACTGTCGATTTCTCCAATATAGCCATTTTCTCCAATATAGCCATTTCCTCCAGCACCGCTAACCCTTCCGGTACCGCCGCTTCCCTTAACTGCTTCTGCTCCTGAGCCTTCTGCGTTTTCAGCTGGTACATTCTTGCATCCGATACCAAAAGGCAATCCTCAATGGTTGTATCCGCCTCTGGCTTAATTATGCACCATCCATAGCTTACATATACCTGAAATCCCCGATTGCTATCCTGATTGACCTGTTTCAGCTTATCTTCAAAGCGCCCGGTAAATTCTTCGATTTTCTCCTGGTCATAGTCCATGCCGATGACAACAAATTCATCTCCGCTGACACGGATGCAGATTTCGTCATCCTCGGCGGCGTACCGCAGGGCATCCGCTACTGTCCTGATCGCAATATCTCCGTATGCATGTCCGAAATTATCGTTAATAAACTTCAGCTTATCCATATCCGCCGAGAATACCATCAGCTTGGTTTGCCTCTTGATGCATTGAAGCAAATAGGGCTTACCCAACTGCTTCAAAGCCCTGCGGTTGTACAGGTCGGTCAGCTCATCTTTAATCGACATATCCTCAAGGCGACTCACCAGCCGATTCAAAACATTGTGAATCCGTATATTCTCCAGTGCGTTGCACACATTAATCAGCCATCCCTGGTAAGAGGACTGGTATACCTCTCCCCCGTAGAAGCTGATTGCAGTATAGCCGTAGCAAATCTCCTGATAATGAAGCATATTAAAAAGAAAAATCTGAGGCTCGTTTCCCACATAGCAGGAAGGCAGCAGCTTCGGCCGGGAATATTCCGTCCTGGGAAGCCATTCTCCGTTACGAATTCCTACCTCCATCACCATCTCATCACTCTGGGTAATTCCGGTATGATCCTCTACTCCGAATAGCTCCCAATCCTTATGAAGGCACATATAAAAGCTAATGAAGCCATCATTCATATATGTATAGGAAGCCAGCTTGCGGTCCAGCTCCTCAATGGTCTTGACATTGGTCAGTTCAATGGACATAAAGGCATTATTGGAGATCGCCTTATCCTTGGCTTCCAGCTCACTGATCATCCGGCTTCTTCGAAGGGCGAAGGCCTCCCGGTTTCCTTTCGGCTTGCAGCCACAGGATTCCCTCCAGTAGGTTACGGTTTTTAATAATGTATCCTTCTCCTGAGAAATTTGATTCATATGCCTATCTATCTTATCAACCGCCTCCACTCCCATCTCAAAGACAGGCATTCCCGCCGTTGTGATGGATGGAGTATAAACCTCGGTTATTGCAATATTATCACAGCCGGATACGGCAATATCCTCCGGAACGCAGATTCCCCGCTCCGACAAGGCATTGCAGACAGTAGTCGCCATATAGTCGTTGGCACAGATGATCGCCTGCGGGCGCTTTCGAGGGTCAGAGAGCCAATACCTTACCGCATCATACCCCATATACTTCCAGAAGTCACCGTAGTAAATCTGCTCCTCTTCCACCGGCAGCCGGTATTCCTTCATGATTCTCCGAAAGGAATCCAGACGCTGTATGGAGGCCGGGTTATTTTTGGGGCCTGTTAAAAAATGAATCCGCTTATATCCATGATCCACGACAAAATGCCGGATAATTTCATCCAATACCGAAGAATCATCAATCAGAACATTATAATATGGATCCGTCCTCTTTCTTACGCTGACCACAGGACAGGATGCAGATTGGGCAAGCTGCTCACGGATACCTGCATCAAAGCCCTGGACGAACATCGTATCCGGCAAAATAATAATTCCATCCAGCTCCTGATACCGGGGCAAAGACGTAATCCCTCGCTCTCCTATCTCATATTGGAATTCTCCATGCCCAAGAAAATTAGAAAAGAATGCCACATTATATCCCAGCTCCGCTGCACGTTTGCTGATTCCCCTGCTTAAGGTCTCCTGAAACTCCTGATGGATCTGTGTTATAAAGACGCCTATCGTTTTCCTGCCGTTTCCAAACATACGACTCTCCCTATACATTCCATACTAAATATCAAACAAAAATCTATCCCATAATTTAAAAGGTACCCTTTGCACAATACCACTATATACCATGTTTTGACGAAAAACAAGTTTCACCTGAAGCCCTCAGGGAAGTGCCGCTCCTGCTATGAAGCAGCTGTCATCCGCACCCGTCCCGATGGTATCGGCTTCGGCCATAATGCGCTTTCTTCTGCAGTCCGGACACCCATAACTTTGTTGAAAAAGGAGTGTATTCTTCTGGTGCATATTTATCTGGTACTTCATCATTATAATAAACTATATATTTGCAAAAAACAATATTATCTGAGTAATTACCATGTTCCGAACATTTGTCGTAAAATTATGCTTTAATAACAAAAAGGAATGCCGTCCCTTCCGGGCTGAAAGCATTCCTTTTCAAAGCTTTACCTTATTCTGCTAGAATATTATGATAAAATCATACGATCGTTGGCAAATTCTCCGCCGCTGGCCTTTTCAAACTTCTCCAGAAGATCGCTTACATGAAGGTTCTTCTTCGCTTCGCCGGATACATCATAGATTATTTTTCCCTCATACATCATAATCAGACGGTTGCCATACTGAATTGCATTCTTCATGTTGTGGGTAACCATCATCGCGGTCAGGGAATTTGCTTCAATCATCTGCTCCGACAGCTCCAGAACCTTGCTGGCGGTCTTGGGGTCCAGTGCTGCCGTATGCTCATCCAGCAGCAGGAGCTTGGGCTGCTTCAGCGTTGCCATCAGCAGCGTCAGAGCCTGCCTCTGACCGCCGGAGAGCAAGCCCACCTTTGCTGTAAGCCTGGTTTCCAGCCCCAGATCCAGCATCTTTAGCTTCTCCACATATAATTCCTTCTCTTCCTTGGTAATTCCCCATCCAAGGCCTCTCTTTTGTCCTCGCCGGTAAGCCAGCGCCAGGTTTTCCTCGATCTCCATGTTGGCTGCCGTTCCCATCATCGGGTCCTGAAATACTCTTCCCAGGTATTTAGCTCTGGCATGCTCCGGAAGCTTGGTGATCTCTTCCCCGTCCAGGATAATCTGTCCCTGATCCGGATAATGTACGCCTGCGATCATATTGAGCATGGTGGATTTTCCTGCTCCGTTGCCTCCGATGACCGTCACAAAATCCCCCTTCTGCAGCTCCAGGCTCAAACCGTTTAACACCAGCTTTTCATTAACGGTATTCGGGTTAAAGGTCTTATAAATATTCGCTATTTTCAGCATCTTATTTCGCCTCCCTTCGTAGGGTTCCCTTTTTCTTCTTCAGCACAGGAACCGAAAGGGCAAGCGCTACCACCACGGCTGTCAGCAGCTTCAGATCATTGGTATCCAGACCGAATTGAAGTACAACGGCAATGATAATACGGTATATAATGGAACCCACCAGGATAGCGGTCAATTTTGCCGCAAAATTCTTTACCCTAAAAAGCAGTACTTCACCGATAACGATGGAGGCCAGGCCGATCACAATCGCACCTACACCCATACTGACATCCGCGTAGCCCTGGCTCTGTGTAACCAACGCTCCGGATAAGGCGATCAGGCCGTTGCTGAGAATCAGCCCGAAGATTTTCATTTTATCCGTATTCACACCCTGGGCACGCACCATCGCCTCATTATTGCCCGTCGCCCGGATACAGCAGCCGATCTCCGTACCGAAGAACCAGTACAGAATTGCAATCACTGCGATAATGCATACCAGCCCCACACCCATGGTAACCCAGGTCTGAAGGGTGGAATCCTTGATGCCCAGCTCCTTTGCTTCGGGAAGCAGCCCCTTGAAAATGGATATGATGGTACTCTGTCCGATCAGGGAGGTATTTGCCTGCCCCATAACTCTCAGATTGATGGAATATAATCCGATCATCGTAAGAATACCGGACAGAATCGCCGGTATCTTCAGCTTTGTATGTAAAAAGCCGGTGATAAGGCCTGCACCCATGCCTGCAATAATGGCGACAAGCAGTGTGATAAAGGGATTCCATTGGTGGTTTACCATTAATACTGCGCTGATGCTTCCTCCTAAGGCAAAGCTGCCTTCACAGGACATATCCGCAAAATTAAGTATTCGAAAGGTGAGATACACCCCCAGTGCCAGTATCGCCCAGGTCAAGCCCTGGGATGCGGCACCGAACATTGCCATAATGATATTCATATTAATTCGGTCCTTTCCAAGTAATTCGGTCCTTTCCAAGCAAGCAGGTACTTTGCTTACGATCTATTCTTTGCTCTTCCTTCTCCTGCTCATAAGAATGAATTTAGACCACATGGGAATGTGGTCTCATTCATACAGAGTTATGAACAGATTTATGAAACAATCGATTATGAACATCGGTCATGTTCATAATCTCCGGCCACGCTCTCACGCTCACAAGCAAGTCTGCAGTTATTACTCAGCGGGTTTTACTTGGACAGCATATCCTCCGGGATTGTTATACCAAGCTTTCCGGCCACTTCCTCATTCACCTTCAGGGTGTATTCCTCGTCCGGCAGATATTCAATAGGCATTGTCGCTGTTTCAGCTTCTCCCTTGAGGATCTTCACCGCTTGTTCACCGGTCAGTCTTCCTAATTTGTAATAATCGATACCGTAGGTTGCAAGCCCCCCTTGATCTACCATTCCTTCTTCGCCGCAGATAACCGGAATATCGTTATCATTTGCTACCTGTGCAACTGTAGGCATACCGGAGGCAATGATATTATCGGTAGGAGCGTAAATTGCATCTGCCTTGCCAACCAGGGACTGAACCACCTGCTGAATTTCATTGGAATTGGATACGGTAGCTTCAAAGGTTGTCAGACCCAATTCTGCTGCAGCATCGGCTGCAATCTCTGCCTGGATTTTAGAATTGCTTTCACTGGAGCAGTAGAGTATGGCAATGTTCTTTGCCGTAGGCACCAGCTTTGTGAGAAGCTCCATCTGATTTTTGATCGGGGTAAGATCCGAAGTACCGGATACATTTCCACCCGGTGCGTCGTTGGCAGCCACCAGACCGGAGCCCGCCGGGTCCGTTACCGCTGTAATTAAAATAGGGATATCCTTGGTCGCATTGGCTACGGCCTGGGCAGAAGGTGTTGCAATGGCAAGGATCAGGTCATTATTATCATTCACCAGCTTTGTAGCGATTGTACTGGCATTTGACTGGTCTCCCTGTGCATTCTGCAAATCAATCTTGATTTTCTCTCCATCTATGTACCCCGCATCGGCTAATGCATCTACAAACCCCTGATAGCTTGCATCCAAGGCTGCATGCGTCACATATTGGTTCACACCGATTTTAAACACATCCTTTTTTGAACCACAGCCGGTAAATGCCATCATAGACATGACTGTGATTAAGATGCCTGCGATTATTCTTCTCTTCATTCGAACAAACCCTCCCATATTTCATAGTTATCACTTATTTGCTTTGAAATGCTATTCCGCTTTGAAATGCTGTTTCACTTTAAAGCTTTAACACTTTTAATGGATAAAGTGTACTATTAAAATAGGGATTCGTCAATACTTTTTTTCTTCCAATCTAAAATATTTCACCGCTGCTCTTTGCTGATAATTTATATACTAAACACAGATAACAGAATAAGGCTGTAATCTGTGAAACCATTCTCCGGCCGGAGAATTGAATCACGGATGACAGCCCTAACGTTGCACATTATGGAATATCTTTTTTATTTATATACATTCCCATGCCGTTCTGTGTGTACAAACGGACAAGAGCAGCTGCGGGTAGCCTGCTCAACGGGTATTTCCTCGTCGTTGCTTAGAATCTCACATAGATAATGACATATATTCTTGATATCTTTGATTATATCGGACTGGTCACACTTCATTACTCCATGTCCCGGGATAAAGCAATAATTAATGAGCTTTGACAGATTATGAACCGATACATAGTGATTAATTATATCGCTCTTTGTCAGATAGGGCAGTACGGGCTCTCCTCCCGCCGCATAGATCAGCTCGTCCGCAACATACAGGAACCGGCCGTCAATCTTCACCAGCAAAGTACAGAGTGTATGCCCCGGATTATGAATCAGCTCCAGCATATGCTCTCCAAACAGTATTTTACGGGTTTTATCAACTTTCTCTGTTGGTATATAATAACCCCGGTCTGCGGCGGATACCCATTGATCCAGAGTATGATGATAATAGCTGCTGCCATAAACGGTTATCCCCTGTAAGCTTTTCACCCCTTGGACATGACCTTCATGAAAATGGGATATAATAACTCCTTCGATCGATATATTAGTGCTTGCCAGATCCTTTTTTACTTCTTCCGTTTGAAACTGATATCCCGTGTCAATTAATATAGCCCCGTTCCCTCGGATGACTGCAATTATATTACTTCCATATAGAGTATCTGCTACCGGTTCAAAGATGTATTGATATATCCCTCCGGCTAATTCCACCTTCTTCATTGGATTACCTGCCTTAAACGTTATAATATTCGAGACTTTTACTTTGAAAAGTAAAAATGCTTCATGAAAAAATGCTCGATATATATGCTTCTTCCATGAAGACAGTATCAAATCTTATAACTAACATATTATGTCAAACGATCTGTAAAGTCAACGAATTAAACCTTTCCAGGTATGATAAAATAGACCTAGATACACGGCTTTTAACCCTTCAGATCATAATTTTCATATCTTTGCCTGAGGTTTCACAGGAGTGCTTCAGAGAACGCCGGAAAAAATCCCGCATGCCGGCACTCATGCTGGAGCAGATATCATAGTTCTCCATGTCGTTATAATATAAGCCAGATGCTATATGAACGGAAAGGCGGTCAATCGGAAAGCCCTCCTCCACCCTGTGATGGGGCATATCAACGATTAGAAAGGTCTCCCCGCTGATATCCTCTTCCGAATATTCATAAATCTCATTTTCATTGATCACCAGACAGATTGCATTCTGATACCTGGCTTTGCAGCTTCCGCCCATCCCTTGCGCAATTGCGGCATAATGAGCCACCATCTCCTCATCAGACAGTGTTCTCTTGTCAATATTGCGCACATGCACTCCGGGCTGCCGGGAAGGCTCCAGTCCCTCTATGTACAAGCCCGAATCGCAGGAAAACACCGGCATATGGCAGCAATCGAAGTACGCCAATGCCTTAATTCTGGCATTCTCCAGCGGATCCCTGCCGTTTTCTTCTACCTTAGGCCAGGGATATGCCAAATCCTTCAAGCCGATAAGCTCAATTTCCATTCCCTTAAGATGGTCTTTCATCACATTCAATTTTGCTTGATTTCCAGTTCCAAATAAAAGCTTTATCATAAGCAAACTACTCCTTTTCCAACTCATAATCAACAAAGGACTCAAAAAGACTTCTCATAGAGCTTTCTTTCTCCTCCCCTCATCGGTCAGAGGCCGTTCCATATCGTTATGTACTGTAAAATCCGGCTGCGCATGCCTGATCAGATAAATTGTCGTCATATGCTCATCCTTTCGAGAAATCCTTTGCTTGTACCATGGAAGCCGATAGGCATGTGCCAGTTCCGAAGGAAGTGAGTGTCGTCACAACATGATATAACTTGAACACCGGCTTATGCGGAATGCCTATTCCATATAATGGTTGTATTATAGCCTGATTCTATTACTATTTCAACAGCTATTACTACGCATCTCCTTTACTCTTTACCTGAATTCGGTGCCCCGCCGGCCCTCAACCAAAAAAGCAATGGTTCCCCACCTCTGATGCGGAAACCATTGCCTTTTTCCAGTACTATATAACTATAAAAACCGCTTTTTTATTTCTTCAAACTTCTCTGCTGTCATCAAGGCATCCCTTCCGATGTCCTTAAAAGTTACAATATAGGTCCACCTTCCGTAAGGCTCAATCTTTTTGATCTGTGAGACATTTATGAGATAGGATTTGTGGCTTCTCATGAATTGCTCTTCGTCCAGCTTCGCTTCTATGTCGCTAAGGCTTGCCGAGGTCGTAAAGGAATCCCCTTTGGTATAGATTACTGTCAGGCTGTTTTCCCGTTGAACCAGAATGATCTCATTGATATCCACAAAGCTGATGCTTTCCTTGCCTTTTACCAATAATTTATCCAAGCCTCGTTCATACTTTATTATCTTATCCAGAGGCTCCTTCTTATCCGGTTCAACAAAGGATTTGATCCGGTCCAGCGTCCGATACACCCTCTCAACCGGAAACGGCTTCACCAAATAATCAAAAGCATATACCTCAAAGGCCTCAGATCGGTATTCCGAGTGGGCTGTGGCAAAAACAATCTTCGTCTTGGGCTCCATATCCGCAACCACCTTAGCACACTCCAGGCCGCTGGCACCGTTCATCTCAATATCCAGAAAGATTACCTCCGGCCTGGTTTTTGTAAACAAGGCCATGGCCTGCTCCGGATTGTCGCATTCACCGACGATCTCGAAGCCTTCCTTCTGTTCTATAATTTTACGCAACAGTTTGCGGATACCGCTTTCATCCTCAACAATCATAACTTTAATTGCCATAACTTCTTCTCTTTCTTCGTCTGCACACCGGTTTCCCAAGAATTTCAGACCACAAAATAGCCTCCTGAAGATTTGGCCTGTCTAAAAAGCTCTTTTCACCCTTTTCCGTACATTCCCTTTGATACTTGGGGGCTGCTGCAGTAACTCCCGCCTCCGCACCCTGGTTCCGGACCGGGTCGGCGCCACCCTCTCTTATATTCACCTTGGTTTGCACTGGTTTCTTCTCCGGGTACAACTGCTGATTGGCACTGTCAACTAATTTCATCCATGCGCTGGTTACCGCTCTTGGCGTACTGCGATACATAAGCTATCACCTCAATATTTAATCCTTATCTCATATCCTTTTTGTCATCAACAATCTGCTTTTTTCCTGTATCGGAGATTCTTTCCCTCATCATCGTGTCAGCCTTGATATTCTGCATATCATAATAATCCATGACCCCGAGCTTACCTTCCTTCAGAGCATATGCCATAGCCTTGGGCACTTCCGCTTCCGCCTCAACCACATGGGCACGCATTTCCTGTTCCTTCGCAACGGCCATGGCCCTTCTCTCTTCGGCCTTCGCCTGAGCGATATTCTTATCCGCTTCCGCTTGAAGGGTTTGAAGCTGTGCGCCGATATTTCTACCAACATCGATATCGGCAATATCGATGGATAAAATCTCAAAAGCGGTTCCCGAATCAAGACCCTTGCTCAATACCCTTTTTGAAATATCATCGGGATTCTCAAGAACTTCCTTATGGGAGTTGGCGGAACCAACTGTAGTTACAATACCTTCACCGATTCTGGCCAGGACGGTAGCTTCTCCGGCACCGCCCACCAGGCGTTCCAGGTTGGCACGAACCGTTACTCTTGCTTTTACCAGCAATTCTATTCCGTCCTTCGCAACCGCGGATACATTGGAGGTCTCAATCACTTTCGGGTTAACACTCATCCTCACGGCATCAAATACGTCCCTGCCCGCAAGGTCAATGGCTGCCGCCTTCTCAAAATGCAGCTCAATTCCTGCTCTTTCTGATGCAATCAATGCATTCACCACACTGTCCACATTGCCGCCGGCCAGATAATGTGCTTCCAGCTGATTTACATTCAGATTTAATCCTGCCTTCGTGGCCTTAATCAGCGGTAAGACAATCTTGGAGGGCACCACACGCCTTAACCGCATACCGATTAAATTGAATATACTGACTCTTACATTCGCTGCCATGGACGAGATCCATAAGCCAATCGGTACAAAGGTAAAAAATACCACAATCAATAAACTGATGACGCCGATTAAAATAATTAAACCAATCGTTCCAGACATAATCTACTCCCTCTTTCTATTTCGTAATATTAGTTAACCCAATGGCTTCACAATCAATCTTGAGCCCTGTACCTTATAGATTACAAGCTTAGTATCCTTTGTGATGTATTTTCCTTCCGAGATCACGTCAAACTCGATTCCATCGAAATCACCGGTTCCGCTGGGTCTGAGATCGGTTACCGCGACCCCCTGCTTTCCCAACAAATAACGCAAATCTGTGGAGCTGATAAAGCCCTTCTCCTTGTTCTGCTCATCCTTAAGTATAATCGGCGATTTCAGTTTTGCTTTCGATAACAGGCTTAGAATAATAGCAAACATAATACCCAGCAGCGCCAGAATAATCAGCGCTATGACCGCTCCTTCCACAAAGGAATCCGACACTAAAAAGATTGCCACTACCAGGCATATGATCCCGGACACTCCGGGTATGGAAAAGCCCGGTATCGCCATCTCAATGCCAATCAGGATAAAGCCGGCTATAAAAAGTACTATGGCAATAATTAATGAAATACCCATCTCTCCAAACATCCCGCCTCCCCCTTTCCTGGAATAATATTTTGGGGATTAGAGCCATTCTCTCTGATCCCTTACTTCATCTCCTACTATACACCTGTTTTAGAAAATGAAAATACATATTTCCCAAGTTATACATCATCTATGCTATACTGTCGCTATTCTATATTAAAATATCAGGAGCGATTTTAGCACAGCGGGCAACAGTGATTCCGCCGTCAAAACCGCCGGTATCACAGTCCGAAAATTCGTCATGGCAAGGAAGATGTACTTGCTCTTTCACCGAAGGCTCCCCCCGCATTATCTTGAATCCCAGGCTATGCTCCGGTTAGTTTGGGCAACTCAATATAAAAGCTGGTCCGGTTCGGAGTTGACTCAAGGTGGATTCTTCCGCCTGCTTCCCGCAGGATTCTTGCTACAATAAATAATCCCATCCCATGCTCCTCATTCTGCTTTGTAGTAAAGCCCTGCTTAAACAGGTTCTCCTGATGACTCCTCGGAATCTCCGGTCCGTTATTACAAATCAGGAAGGTGTAATTCTGCGGGTCTTCACCGATTTCCACATGAATGCTCTTCTCATGCTCCACCTCCGCCAACGCTGACATTGCGTTATCAATGACATTGGCCAGCACCTTACAGAGATTCCATGCCTCCAGGGGAATATACTTAAGCTCGGATCGGATTTCCAGATAGAGATCAATGTTTTTCTTCTCCGCGGCCTCCACCTTCGCCTGCAGCAGGGCATTGACTGCCGGCTGGGCCGTCCTTAGCGCTTTGCTTACTTTCATGATATCCTTGAATACCGGGTTAATATAATTCTTGGCCTCCTCGTATTCCTCCAGTTCCATCAGCCCATAGATGACTTGAAAATGATTCAGGTAATCATGCCGCTGTACCCGAAGCCTGGTATTTAGCTCCTCCAGATTCTGAATGGTTTCCGTCATATTATCATTTTTACTGCGAAATGCAAAATACAGACCAAGAATAGTAATCAGACTGCTCAGCAGCATCAAACCTATGGACAGGTAAATATAAATACCGGTCTCGTGAAGGATCGGCTTTCCCAGCGCAATCAGGATAATCACTCCGACAACAAACTGGAGCAGGTTGATCACCAGCAATGCTCCCACCAGTTTTTTTATACTCATCCTTTTTCCTCCGGGTATCCATGGAACGGTCCTTCCGAACCGATACTTCAATCTATAGGAAGTATATCATAAGCAAATTCTTTATGCATTAAAATATGATTATAATAAATAGCAGCGTGCAGGGTCAAGCTTGCTTGAATCGTCTTATTTTATGCCATCCTCCAGTACCCTGTTTATAAAGGAATACGGATATTGTGTTTTGCAGGAGTTGCACTCTATAAAGGTCCTTGAATTTGTCTGCTCCCGCTTATCATACAGATACGACAGAAATTCCTCCGAATTCTTATGCCCCGGTGCGTCTTTGTCCAGGGCGTAAGAGTAAACATAGCTGGCTTCATAGCGAAGTGTAAGGTCGTTATGATTACAGATGGGACACCGGTAACAATTTTCTTCCATAATATTAGCTTCCTTCCTTGGGATTATCATCCTCAATTATTATTATATGATCAATATCAACATATCCCGGGATAGGAACTTTTATACAAAGCAGTTGCTATTTCACGAATTATAGCTTATGCTTCCTAATATGCAGATATTATCACTTTGTACTTTAATCTTCGGTATTCCAGGGATCAATTTCGGGTGATTGCGGCATATTACTGTCATGGAATATTTTCTCTCGGCTCTTCGTTACAATATTTCCGTTCTTCCTTCGTGGGAGTATTGAAACAAAACCAAAAAAGTGCTATAATATAGATATGGAGGTGGTTATGATGTTTAAAAAAGATAATAAAGATTCTGCTAAAAAAATAATTAAAAAAATGAATTCTATTTCTTATGATGAGCATTTTTCCAGAACAACCGATTCCATTGACCTTGCCAAGAATCCTAAATTCGTAGACATTGGTGATGGAATATCCAAGCGAAAGGAAAGTGAAATTGATAAGTTCACAAGATAGCCTCCTATCTTGACCGTAATAATAATAGAGCCCACGAAAAGTAAGAGATTTCTTACTTGCGTGGGCTATTTTTCATTGAACATAAGAGTGGTTCGCAAAGCGTACCTCTCGTTATTTATTGCAGCTGCCTTGCTGGAGCTATTCCAGAAACAGGAGCTTTTCTTCCGGTAAGTAAAGATATTCGGGCATTCCCTTTTGATGCAGCTCCTCTATCCGGTTCTTGGGAACAATGAAGCAAAGCGGCTCCTCAGAGGCTTCTGCTGCCGGCTTCAGAAAAAATTGCTCTTCAAAGGGAAGGGATCCCCGTCCCGATAACCGAAACGGAATAAAATTCTTCTCCGGTTTATCCCATCTGGGAATAAAATCATGGGCACGAATCCCGACATGAGCGATTCCCTCCGGTATTTCCGTGTCAATACATAATTGTATTCCCCAATGAACTGCCTCCAGGGTATGGCTGTCAATGCGCTTAACCGGAGATAAATTCTTACAGCCGGTGAGTCTTGCCGCTTCTATCTTAACCGGTCTTTGAAAAATCTCCTCCGTATCTCCTGCAATGACTGTTCTTCCCTGATTAATAACCAGAAGTCTCTCACAAAAACGGTATACCTCATCCCGGTTATGAGTAACCATAAGAACATCTCCCCGGTAATCCACAAGGCTTTCCAGCAGCTGCTGCTGTAAAATATCCCTCAGATAGCTGTCCAGGGCAGAAAAGGGCTCATCCAGCATAATGATATCGGGATCACTCACCAGCATTCTAGCCAAGGCGACTCTCTGCTGCTGGCCGCCGGACAGCTCCGAGGGATACCGCTTCCTTAAGCCGTCGAGCCGGTACTCCGCTATCTTCTCAGAGACCCTCTTCCGCTTTTCCTCCTTGGGAGCCTTGATTGCAATTCCGATATTCTCTTCCACCGTCATCGAAGGAAAAAGAGCATAGCTCTGGAACAAATATCCTACCTTACGCTTCTGAGGTGATAAATTAATACCCCTTTCGGCATCAAAGAGCACCCTGTGATTCAGCACAATACGCCCTTCATCCGGGTGTTCAATTCCTGCGATGCACTTTAAGGTCAGACTCTTACCGGAGCCGGAGGCTCCCAGGATCCCCAGCCTTTGATTTTCATTATTCAATTCTACTGCGAGGGTAAATCCGCCCAGCTTTTTCTTAATTGCAATCTCTAATGACATCTCTTCCTACCATTGTTTTATATTTTTTATATTCTTTGCCGCAACCAGATTCATTGCCGCTATTATTACAAAGGCAATCACACTGATCACTACGACCCAGAAACCTGCGGTTGCATAATCCCCGTCCTGGATTACCATGGCAATCCTCTGGGAAATGGTCCCTGTCTTTCCCGGAATGTTGCCGGCCAGCATGGAGGTGGCTCCGTATTCTCCCAACGCTCTTGCAAAGGTCAAAATGGTACCCGAGGCAATCCCCGGTCCTGCTGTCGGCATAACCACCCGCCAGAAAATCTTGAACTCCGGCATTCCCAGTGTTCTTGCAGCGTAAATCAGATTTATATCCACCTGTTCAAAGGCAGCTCTGGCATTCCGGTACATCAGCGGAAAAG
This sequence comes from Bacillota bacterium, assembly GCA_023437885.1. Taxonomy (GTDB): domain Bacteria; phylum Bacillota; class Clostridia; order Lachnospirales; family Lachnospiraceae; genus Mobilitalea. The sequence goes on from JAEZFH010000473.1 coordinate 16,520, forward strand.
CAATGACCGTCGCGGCAACAATGCACCCCAGCCAGCTCTGGATTACCTTAATATCGAAGGTATGATACAAAAAGGAGCCAAAGGGCCTGCGGAGGCTGAACAGAAGCAGCAAAAAGAATCCGACTACCGTCGGAGGAAGCACCAGGGTAAGTGTCAGAAAGCCGTCCGCAATTGCCTTTATTCTGGGACCTGCATGTAGCACCTTTCTCGCCGCATAGATTCCCAGGAAGAAGGAAAACACCGTAGCGACTGCTCCTGTCTTCAGAGATATGATCAGGGGACTCCAATCCAATCCCCGGATTAACTCAAGAATTTCCTCCATTTATTTCTCCTCCTGCCCATTTTTCGTTACAGTTCAGTCTGTAGCGTCATCTGCGGTTCTTGCGTCATATTCACAGGTGCACCTCATATGGATATTCCATTCTCGTACTGCCAATACCATTTTCACCGGCATAATAAACCTGATTGAATGAAACGGATAACACCTTATTCCACGTTGGTATCAAAATAATATTTATCAAATATTTTCTTTGCCGTATCCGATACGAGGAATTGATAGAACTCATCCGCCGCCTTGCTCTGGGCCTTGGCAGCCTCCTTATTCTCTACTCTGCACACCGGATAGATGATATTGCCCGTGAGGTCATAGCTTACAGTCTCCAGAACTGTTACCTGATCCTCATAGCCATAAGTATCGGAATAATAGGTGGTTCCTACCTCATTGGCGCCCTCAACCACAGCCATCAGCACCTTGCTTACATTGCCTTCTTCACTGATTTCAACACCACCCAAGGCTGCCGATACCTCCTGGGTCGTAATCTTGGATACGTCCTCGCTGGCTCCGAGAATTCCGAGGTTGGTCAGTGCCTGTCTGGTATATTTGCCCGCAGGCACACTGCCGTCTGCCAGGGCAAGGCTCTGAGCATCACCCAGATTCTTAAGACCGGTTACCTTGGTGCCGCTGTCCTTGCGTGTGATCACTACCAGCTGATTATTAAGTACATTTTTCCGGGTTCCCTCCAGAACAAGACCGTCCTGTTCCAGCTGATCCATTTGCTTCTGCGCTGCTGAGAAGAAAATATCACAGGCATAGCCTTCTTCTATCTGAGTCAATAGTTTTCCGGAGCTGTCCGCATTGAATACGATCTCCGTGCCCGGATGCTCCTTGTTATATTCAGAAGCAATTTCTGTCATAACGTTTTTGAGGCTGGCTGCAATAAATACCTGTATCTGCGCCTTTTTGTCCCCTGAGGAGCAGCCTGCCAGCATACTTATGCTCAGTACCGCCACCAATAATAAAGCCAAGCTTTTTCTTTTCATAATTTTCAATCCTCCATTGAATATGTATTGTAGGCAGTGAATAATTTATCAGCATTACAGGAAGTAAATTCATTCCTGTAACCGACCTGCATAGCACAAAGGAAACCCTTTTATCCACTGCTTGCTACCCAATTCCGACCGGATGCTTTCTTACCCCCCAATGGTGCCTATGGACCGCTTTTCATCCCGGTCTGTTCTCTGTTCATAAAAATGATGCCCCGCCGGCTTGCGCAGCACTTCCTCCTGTACTGTCCTCTCCAGCTCCTCCTCGGACATCCCCCCGCGAAGCAACTCCTTGAGATTAAGATTTCCTTCGTATTGCAGGCAGGTCTTTAATATCCCTTCCGAGGTCAGCCGGATTCGGTTGCAGCTGGAACAGAATTTGTGGGAAATAGAGCTGATAAAGCCAATTTTCCCCTGGAAGCCTGGCAGTTCATAATATCTGGCAGGACCGTTGCCCATTGCTTTCTTCAGGGGGGTCATGCTTCCGTAAGCCTCTTCAAGAAGCCTCTTGATGTACTCCTCACTGCAAGGCCGGTGATCCGTCCCGCTGCCAAGGGGCATCAGCTCGATAAACCGCACGGAAAGCTTGCGCTCTCTGGCCAGCTCCGCCATGGAAAGGAGATTCTCTCTGCTATTGTCAATGGGAACACAATTAATTTTAACCGGTATCCCGGGATAAGATAGGGCTTCCTCAATTCCTTCCAATACCTGAGAATAGAAATCTCTCTTTGTAATCTCCTGATATTTCTCGGGACTTCTGGTATCCAGGCTGATATTGATCGAGGTTATTCCTGCTTCTGCCAGCTCCTTCATCCTGTCCTTCAGAAGAATGCCGTTGGTTGTGAGTGTAATCTGTTCGACTCCCTCCATGCAATGAAGCTCACGGACAATTTCAGCCAGATCCTTTCTCAGCAGCGGTTCTCCTCCCGTAAGCTTTACCTTCTTAATTCCGTTTCTTGCCATAACTCTCATGATAGTTGTAATTTCCTCCCGGGTCATCAGTTCTTCCCCGCTCAGAAAATGCTTCTGTGCCTCCGGCATGCAGTAGCAGCATCTCAAATTACAGTGATCCGTAAGAGAAATTCTGATATAGTCTATCCTTCGATTCATGCTATCCTGCATTCCACTCACCTCTTCTCTTTTACTCCGGATTGCCTGCCGGGAGGTTCCTCCGGAAGGTGCTCCGGTAACTCCGGTCCGTCAGCGGGCACATTCTCCGGTATCTCCCTTTAAAATCTCCAAGCCGTGCCTCAGCTCATCTATGATATAATTTAGGCTTTCCTCTACTGCCTTAGGGCTTCCCGGCAGATTGACAATCAAGGTTCTCCTGCGGATACCGGCCACTCCTCTGCTCAGCATGGCACGCTTTGTTATGGTCATAGAATAAGCACGCATTGCTTCCGGAATTCCGGGTACCATACGCTCTGCAACAGCTGCGGTTGCCTCCGGTGTCACATCCCGGAGGGAAAAACCTGTCCCTCCCGTCGTTAAGATCAAATCCACCCTATTTTCATCACAGAGCTCTCTCATCGCCTCCTGCAGCAGCTCCTTTTCATCAGGCAGAATCCGGTAATATCCCACCTCATAGCCGTGCTCCTCCACAATGGCTCTGATTTTCTCTCCGCTGGCATCCATACGTTCTCCAACGCTTCCTTTATCACTTGCAGTTATAATTCCTACTCTATACAATTCGCATCTCATCTCCAATCTTTATGATGCCTCCCTGCAATACCCTCGCAAAAACTCCCTGCTTTGGCATAATGCACTCACCCATTTTGTCATAGATCTGACAATGATTATGACATTCCTTCCCGATCTGGGTGATTTCCAGATGGACCTCCCCGCAATGTAATCTGGTACCTACGGGCAGAGCAGCAAAATCCAAGCCATCCACAACAAGATTCTCACCAAAGGCACCGTCCTCAACCTGTGCTCCGCGAGCATTAAAGGCTTCTATCTTCTCATAGGACAACAGGCTTACCTGTCTGTGCCAGTTACCCGCATGGGCATCCTGCTCGATTCCATAATCGGTTATGAACCTTGCTTCTTTTATATTTTTCTTCTGTGTACCTCTTGCCTCGCTGATACACACTGCTTTTACGATTCCTCTGCCTCCGATATCGTTCATGACGTCTCCGCTTTTTCCTCCTGTTTTTTGGTGAAGGTGGATCTCTCCGATCACCATGGCTTTATCAATTGCTTTACACATATCATAAATTGTCAGCAGGGCTATATTGACACCGGTCAGCGCTTCCATCTCCACTCCTGTCTTGCCGGTGGTCTTTACCAGGCAGGTAGCCTCCACCTCCAGGACCGTTTCCCTGAGCTCAAAGTCCACACTGCATTTCTCAAGGGAAAGCACATGGCACATGGGAATCAGCTCCGAGGTTCTTTTGGCCGCCATGATTCCCGCGACCCGTGCAACTCCCAAAACATCCCCCTTTTTCGAGGTTCCCTCCTTAATTACCGCGAACACCTCCCGGCTTACCCGAATTATACCCTTGGCAATGGCTACCCTTCGGGTGCTCTCCTTGTCCGATACATCCACCATGATGGCGTTTCCGCTCTGGTCAAAATGAGTTAACTCCTTCATCCATACACCTCATATTCTAAAAAATAATTCTCAGGCACCAAAGCCGCAGTCCGGATAGGTGCATACTGCACAATTTACACACTGACCACCGTAAGCAAGGGTGACAAAATCCGCTCTGGTAAGCTGTTCACCGGTCAAAAGGCGGGGAACCACCAGATCGAAAATAGATCTCTTAGCATACATGACACAGCCCGGAAGACCTACCACCGGAACTCCCTTGATGTAGGAGAGCAGGAACATCGCACCCGGCAGCACCGGCGCTCCATAGGTGATAAGCTCACCTCCCAGGCTTTTAATAGCCGAAGGTGTCATATCATCCGGATCCACACTCATTCCTCCGGTTACTTCAATCAGGTCTGCTCCCTGCTCCAGAAAATATTCGATCGCCTTTACAATCTCTTCTTTTTCATCTCCCGTAAAAATCTGGCCGAGGATCTCCGAATTCGTCTCCTGTGCTTTATTTTTCAGGACCGGTCCGAATTTATCCGCGATCCGTCCTTCTTTTACCTCGGAACCGGTGGTTACGATACCGATCTTTGTGAGGGGATAAGGGCGGACTTCTACAATCGGACCCTCCTGCCGGCAGACTTCTTCAAACTCCCGCAGCCGCTCTTCCTCTACAACCAATGGGATGACACGGCAGCCGCCGATCAGTTTTCCTTCCTCTGTCTGCTTGTTGCCATGAATGGTTGCAAAACAGATATCGCCCAGGGCATTTACCCGGTATAGGGCTTCTTTGTTGATCTTCACCACGCCCCTATGGGCGGCCCGGAAATCAATCTTACCCTCCTTAACATCGGAGAAAGCCAGTCCCTGACCGCAGGCGGCCTGGATCATACGTGCAGCCGCATCATTCTCATGTACGAAGCCCTGCTCCAGATTCCAGACATAAATATGCCTCTTTCCGATATCCAGAAGCTTTTCAATATCCTTCTCCTCAATAATATGACCTTTCCGGAAAGCTACGCCCTTGCGCTCCCCGGGAACAATCTCCGTTAAATCATGGCACAATACCATACCAATTGCATCCTGTACCCTAACCTTCTCCATTCATACCTCCATACTGCACTGCCGCAGTTCCAGCACGACTAAGCTTCTTTTCGCCCCGCCGGCATTCCTGTATTCTTAATTCTATTTTCATATTACTGTATATTAATTTCTGAATTCTAATTTCAATTTTCATATTACTGTATTTAATTTCTGAATTCTTATTTCTGAAATCTTATTTCTAAATTCTTATTTCTGTATTCTAGTTTCTGTAGTATAAGTTCAATATCATAAGTTCATATCATTAGTTCTATATCATTAGTTCTCTAACATAATTTCTATCTTTGTATATTTTGTTTAAAGCTTTGTTCAAATGTAAAAAGCATAATATACATTCGCAATATGCCTGCTTAGTATGAATGTATAATCTACTGCATGTCACATGATACGCATACACCTTCCGACAGTACAAGCATACGCAGATCAGCCATTCGTTGATTTATAGCAGCTCTATTACTACTCTCTTAGCTGTGTAATTATGCAGGGGTACGGGGACAGCTCGTCAGCTATTCTCATTGCTTGAGTCCTGAGCCCGTCATGATCCGCCTGGTTCAACAGGAACACTCCCGGAATCCCTCTCGGAAGAATATGTTTATTAAGATATCCCTGCTCCAGCATAATCCGGACATCTTCCGGCTCCATCCTGTGGTCAGGCTCCGCCTGAAGCAGCTCCCGGACCAGCTCTGCCCTATGGCAGCATTCCGACAGCGGTCTGCCGATGCCCTGCAGCCCCGCCAGCACCAGAATCCGTTCCGTACCCTCCGGTATCACAGGTTCGTGATCAGCCGGCAGCTTCAACGGAAGACGCTTTGAGCCATCTGCCTCCACCAGCAGGAAATCGGCCAGCCCCCGTAATTGTTCAAACTCTTCCGCCGCCAGGCCGGTTATCTTTTCTTCTCCCACCGGTCTGCCTGCCATTAGAACAGTCTGCCGCAGGATCAGGCGCCGTGCTTCCTCCGCCGAGACCGCCAGAGCCCCCTGCTCCCGGAACATATGGGTGGTGGTGGTAATAATGCTGCTCTTGCCAAGAGACGCCAGCTCCTTCGCCAATTGGAAGATAGCAGAGGTCTTCCCTCCGGAGCCGACCACTGTCACGCAGCCTCCCGTCGGCCAGACCGGACCTAAGGCCTCCAACAGGCTGTCTGTCTGTATCCACTCCCTGTTAATCTGATACCAGGCCTTCATAATGACCAAACACCTGCCCTTCCCATAAGCCAATCTATATTACCAATTCATATATTTTATCGTATCCCAGCTTCTTTTCTTCCAATAGAGCCTCCAGGGCTGTTCTCGAGGATATGGCTTCCTTCCATGCCAATCCGCAGCCGGAGGTTATCTCTCTCGGTACAGGAATCAGGCGTCCTTCAAAGCCTGCCTCCTTGGCTCTCAGTTCCAGCTGCATCGCCTCAGTGGTCGTCCGAAAGGTGACGATACACTGCAATTCCTTTGGTCTCATTGATATTCCTCCTCCAGTATCCTCATCGCAGCGATGGCCTCCTGAACCTCCTCCGGTGTGTTCCAATGGGAAAAGCTAAAACGGACCATTCCCTGTTCTCTGGTGCCCATTGCCTCATGCAGCAGCGGTGCACAATGAGCACCTGCTCTTGTAGCAATATGAAAACGCTGAAAGAGCTCATCTGCAACCTCTCCCGAGTCAATCTCCCGTATATTCAGCGACACCACCGGAACCCGGAGATCTGCTTTATAATCTCCGTACAGACGTACTCCTGGAAGATGTTTCACGCCTTCCACAAAGGTCTTCTCCAGCTTCCTCGCTCTCTGATAGATATTGGAGAGCCCATATTCTTCGATATATTCACAGGCGGCAAGCAAGCCTGCCATTCCGTGAATATTGCCGGTTCCTGCCTCCAATGCCTCCGGCAAGCAAGACGGCATCCCCTGCGAGAAGCTGTCAACTCCCGTACCGCCCACCTTCAGCGGAGCCGGCTTACAGCCTTCTCCAAGAATCAGCACACCGGTTCCCTGGGGGCCCATCAGACCTTTATGACCGGAGCAGCACAGCGCAGAAATCCCCAGCAGCTGCATATCTATAGGCAGAAGTCCCACTGTCTGGGATGCATCCAGAATAAGCTTCAATTGGTATTTCCGGCAGATTTCATGTATGCTTTGAAGATCATTAACATTTCCTGTTACATTGGATGCATGCGTCATTATGACTGCCTTTGTGTTCTTCCTGACCGCAGCTTCTATCTGGTTCGGGTCCAGCCTTCCCTTTTCATCCAAAGGAAGCACAGTAAATGGCACCTGACGCCCCTCCATCAGATACAAGGGCCTTAATACACTATTGTGTTCCATCGCCGTGGTAATACAGTGATCTCCCGGACGAAGCAAGCCCTGTATCACTATATTCAGGCTTTCTGTCGCATTGGAGGTAAGCACCACTCTGGAGGGATCTCCTGCGTGAAACATGGATGCAATCGCTTCCCTGGTCTTATATATTATCCTCCCTGCCTCCAGGGAGGCTTCATGGGCACCCCTTCCGCTGCTGCCGCTTCCCAGCAGGGCACGGTATACCGCCTCAGCTACGGTCTTTGGCTTATGATAGGAAGTTGCCGCATTATCTAGATAGATCATAATCTGCCTCCGGTTATATGAGATTGCGCGAGTGGCTTAACAGGAGAACCGCTTCCAATGCAGTGCCTCCGATACACCGGGCTTTATCCGATATGGTAAAGCAATTCTCCCGCTCTGCTTCCCTGGGATCAATATCCGCCATTTTAAAACCTGCCGAAACCGTAAAACCATCCCGGATCAGACCGCGAAGAATTCCGCCGATGGAAGCCGGAACCGGCTGGCCTTCCACTGTGGCAAGGACTTCTCCCTTTTCAACCATATCGCCTATTTCCTTTTTGGTAACAACACTTCCGGCACAGGGGGAATAGATCACTCTCTCCCTGCCAAAGCCTTCGATAATTCCGGGAATACCGGTATTGGGCATGGCACTTCCCTGGAACAGAAGCCTTCCCAGATTATGTCCGCGCATGGTTTCAATTACCGCATCCACATCTTGATCAGCTGTAAATCCAGGTCCCAGGGCAATGGTTATGGGAGCCATATCCCTTGTGGTACCCTTATTTTTCTTTGCCAATATTGCATCAATCACTGCAAGCGGCCGAACCTCCCCCAGGAGTGCGCAGGAGGGGTCTATCATCACCGCCACCCTGTTCTGGCTCAAGATTTCATACGCTTCTTCCAAGGTATCCGCACGCACTGCGATGATATCTTCTACGGTCTTACTCTTCTCATACACAGCCTCGCACAGCGATACCCTTCTACGAATTGCCGAGGGCTGTGCCGACTCTGTAGCAATCACTAAGAAGCCTGCACGGTGCAGCTTCTGAATCGTCCCGGTTGCAATATCACCCGCACCTCTTACAACAATCAGTTTTTTATCTGTCATGGCTTTATCACCTTCGCCGCCTGTGTGAGTTTCTCGACAATGACATACATATTGGTAACGCTTCCTACTCCCAGCTTCTCAGCAAGCTGATAATGATTCAGACAGGTTCCACAGGCTAGTACCTCCACTCCCTGCGCCTCCAAAAGCTTCAGATCTGCAAGGGAATCCGAGCCCTCTACCACCAATTTTACTCCGTTATTGTAGAACAGGATAGTCTGAGGAAGTTTTTCCTGCTCCGTCAGTGCATAGATAAAGCCCTTCATCAGTATCCGTCCCAGCTTCTCATCGCCTTCTCCCATCTTGTCGGAGGAAAATACAACCACCGTATTTCCCGAAATCATATCCGGGAGACAGCGGTCGGAGTCAGGGGCTTCTTCCTTCAGATCGGTGGACTCTGTCACAGTCAGTGTAACCAGATAAAGCTTGTCCCTCTTCTGCTCCGCTGCAACCGTAAGCTTCTTTTGCTCTGCCAGCTTGCTGAGATTTTGCACTGCAATAGAATTATCTACCAACACCTCCAGCACGTCGTCCTTCTTCAATCCGGCCAGAGCTTTTTTTGTCTCCACCACCGGAATCGGACATGCCTTTCCTTGAAAATCCAATGTCTGTTTCATACCTTCCATCTCCAATCCGTATTCCAATTAATATTCTTTATTTAATTTTTTTTCAGACATAAATAATTTGCTGTCTTTTTCGCATTCTTTTAGCCTTAGCGGACTAAAATCTTATCTCCATGCTTGCCTGTGACCGTACCCACGATACCGCAGGGCAGTCCCAGTTCCTCCAGCTGCCTTACCAGCTCCCCGGCGTCTTCCCTGGGAAGGCTGATCAACAGCCCGCCTGAGGTCTGGGGATCAAATAAAATTTCTTCCATCGCAAAGGGAACCCCCTCGAACCGCACCCTAGCTCCGGCATGATTCCGGTTTCTCTGTGCTGCTGCCGTAATGTAGAACTCTTTGGCATAATGGATTGCCTCCCGTATATACGGAATCTGCATGCTGTCAACAACGGCTCCTAGCTGTCCGCCCAGCATCTCATTCAGATGCCCCAGGAAACCAAAACCCGTCACATCGGTACAGGCATGTACCTCGTACTGATGAGCAAGCTCCGCAGCATATTTATTCAGGGTTGTCATCGACCTTACTGCCAGTTCATAAGCGGCTTCACTGCACCGGTTCATGCGCTTGGCACTGCAGACAATGCCTACTCCGAGAGGCTTTGTTAAAACCAGAGCATCTCCCTCCCGGCACGTATTATTCTTGTATACCTTATCCGGATGGATAATACCGGTTACCGAAAGTCCGTATTTCACATCTGAATCCGCAATGGAATGCCCGCCGGATAAGACCCCCCCGGCCTCCAAAACCTTTTCACTGCCGCCCTGCATAATCCTGCCCAGGATGTTCAAATCCATCGTCTCCGGAAAGCATACAATATTTAACGCCGTCTTAATCTCTCCGCCCATGGCATAAACATCCGAAAGTGCATTGGCCGCTGCAATCTGTCCAAAAACATATGGGTCCTCCACCATCGGAGGAAAAAAATCCAGGGTTTGAACAATAGCAAGATCCTCCGTCAGCCGGTATACGGATGCATCATCCGAGCTGTCAAAGCCTACCAAAAGATTGGGATCCTTGACTTTAGGCAATTTTTCAAGGACGGAGGCCAACATTCCCGGTCCTAATTTGGCGGTGCATCCCCCACCCTTACAAAATACAATCTCTTCGGGCATAAGCTTCCCCTTCCTCTCTGTTCTATTCATTATCCGATCATTTAATGAAAGCATAGTATACAGGAGAATCCCCGCTGCTGCAAGCTTTCCAAATCTTCTATGAAAAATCCTGGAACACACGCAGGTCATTCCAGGAAATCATCACTATCTTTATAAATATCAGTTGCTGCTTTTCAAAGAACTTTTCATGCTTACCGGCAGGCTTTTGATTAAGAAAAAGGCCAGTATACAGGTGGAGACTTTGTCAATCAGATTATTCCCTATCTTCGCGATAAAGGATGCGGCAAAGATACTGCTTCCGGCGTTCTTCAGTGCCATTACCAGAATATCGCTTACGGTTCCCGTCAATCCCCCATAGATAAGTATTCCGATAGGTGTTCCGATCAGCGGACACACCACACTGAGAATTAAACCGCAGACAATCGCCGTAACCAGGGAGTATTTATACCTTTTCGCCGCAAAGCCAACAATAAGCGCAACCGCTACATTTACCAAAAGAAATGGTATATCACGGATGCTATAGAGGAAGCCCGTGATAATGTTAGTCAGAGCACCTACCAATGCTCCGGGAAGCGGTCCCAATAAAACGGCGGTTACTACTGTACCCAAAGTGTCCAGATAAAAGGGCAGCTTCAATGCTGAGGTTGCTATACCCAATATAATATTTACTGCTGTTGCAATTCCACAAAACGCGATAACAAATACTTTCGTATTCTTCATCTACCTTCTCCTCCGAGAGACCATATTTTAAAATGAGCTTAGGTCAAGGATTGGAATATCCAGCTGTGCCTCCTTAAGAAGCTTTATCAGCTCCTCCATGAACACCCCGGGCTCCTTCACGACGGACAGGCTATTGATCTTCTGCTGGAGATCAGGACAGCCTCCCAGCTCTCCTCCCCAGTCCCCCTGATAGGTGGCATGATAGCCGCAGCTGGGACTATAGTCGATGGCAACGACACCCATAAGCTGAAAACGCTCCGGATCGGACGCATATTCTTTCAGCTGCATTACCACAGTTTCCAGCATCTCCCGGCACTGCTCACGAAAAAAGGGATGATCGAACTGTTCCTTCCCGTGACCCCAGCGCCTGGAACCATACATCAGGAACTCCGGACAGGGAAGTTGAATTAGTTGAATCTGATTCTCTATCACATATTCCAGCAGCCTTTTTCGATGCACCGCCTCTGTCTTTTGCTCCGCCTCGTTATAGCTTAATACCTTGGAGGATGTATTTAAGATACAGTGAGAAACAACTAATATTTTATCCATATCTGCCCTTTCTTATCTTCCGCCCTTGTCTTATCTATATTGTAAAATCAAAAGCCCCGGGATGCAAATTGTTTAGAAAAACAACTCGCCTAGCCCCATTCCTGATCTAGAAAGATGCGAGCAAATTCCGCCTGTGTGAAGCTTTTTACCCGGTGCTCAAACAGCTCAAAATTACGGAGGAGTCTCTCCCCTTCCACTGTTAAGCAGGTCTTCCCGCCCCGGTTTCCTCCCTGCTGCCTTGCAATCACCTTATATTGCACCGCCTCCTCCAGCGTATTAAGTATATTCCAGGCCTTGCTGTAGGAGAGTGCCATGGATTTACACGCACTCTTTACCGAATTCGTCTCTTGTATCAGAATTAATAACAGCTTTGTCTTGGCATCAAAAAACAGGCTCTCCTTTTCAAGGCTGAGCTTTACATATGGATGGAAGATGTCGGTATTGTGTTTTCGGATCAGCTCTGATTTGTGCTCCAGAGGATCAATATCCTCAATAATACCTGCATCCTCCACTTCGATAAACTTTCTTTGTATCTCTAATTTTTCCAGAGCTCCGGGCATTCCTCCCTCACCCTCATACGCCAGAAGCAGCGGAATAATCTCGGAAGAAATCAGCGTAGGGTGCCCTATCCTGTGCTGATAGGCGGGAGATACCGCTTTTTCGCTGCAGGACATCATTTTCTTCAGGGTATCCGGGCTGAACAGGGGAATATCAACCGGAGTGAACATTACCTTGTCGCATTTGTCCTTCAGATATTCCAGACCGATTTTGGCCAAATGGAATAATTGGGATTGTTCATAGTGGTCCTTATGAAGAAAAATCACCCCATAATCACAGAGCTCATGCTCTATCTCTTCCGAATCAAAGCCTGTAATGATTACAATCGGATCAATTCCCGCAACCTGAAAGGTCAGCACAATTCTCTTAATTGCAGAAATCGAACCAATCTGCAGCAGGGAGCTTGTCTGTTCCTTCCTGGTTATCTTTTTCGCAGCCGATATAATTCCGGCTGTTTTTCCTGCATTATCCAACATTCCGCTTCTCCTTCCCATGATATAGACCCGCAAATCTCTGGAAACCATACACTCATAGGTATATTTTTATACGGCGGATAGGAAAAGTCAAGTACTCTTGTGGCTGGACCTCACTGGATCAGGGAACTTCAGCCGCCTTTTGAACCTCCATAGCATAATTAACCCGGGACAACGGATGGGCTATATGTTGCAGACGATGCTCCGTCTGTAAAAATGTACATATAGTCCATCCGATATCCCGGGATGTTGGTGTGTCTGTAGAATACCAAAACCAAAATCCAGCTCTTATATCGTGATACATTGTAATAAGCAGCGCTAACCGCCCCGGACAAGAAACCTTATCCTTCCCGCTCTGCTCCATCAGTCTCTTGTTGTTACATTCCTCGTTCAAAGGAGCCATCTCCTACAAAATCAAATATCACCCTTTTACCCTTCGTAAATCGGTACCGAATCTTAGCAGCTAAACTTTCATATACGGTACGATTCATCCTTCCCCGCATCGGTGCAAGAAGAGAATGCTCCTTCATATCCAGTACATTTACCCAGAGCTCATATTCCCCCTGCTGTACCCATAGCTCATTGGAGCTGACTCTTTTAATCTTCACGCCCAAATAGGTGGCAAAGCGATACTCCGTCCTCTGATAATATACAATGCCGATGCAGCCGGTAAAGGAGATTACCCCCATCTGTACCTCGGCTACGGATAGCATAACACAGTTATGAGCAACCTGCCACCAACTGCACTGTGTCCAGAAATAATCCCCGGGAAAGCCGATTCCCCGGTCACCTTCAATATATCCCTGCCCAAAATCAAAGCTTTTTGGTATACCATTGATGGTAAGATACCCCTCGATTCTGTGAGTAAGGCTAAAGATACTATGGCGGCACTGCATCAGGGGCATAAAGTGAAAGGGACCCATGATATGGTATCTCAAGGGGGTTATTGCACGGTATTTTAACTGTCCTGTCACGGATAATTCCTCCGTATGGATATTCAGCAAGATTCCCCGTTCCGTGAAAATATTCTTTCCTACACGCACTGCCAGCTTCCTGGAGGATGCAGAAAATTCCTCATAGGGATAGGGCACCTGATAAGCTCTCTCCGGTGTAATAACCTGGATGGAAGCAGAAGGGGATCCTTCTTCATCAATATGGCACGCCGGAATGAAGGAAATAACCTCCGATCCCCGCTGATTTTTAAAATACCAGCCTTCAAAATAACTGCATAATTGCTTCTTCCGATTCATCAATGAATACCTCCCTAGACTTTATATGAGATAGAAGACCATAAACATCCGCCTGGCCCAAAACACATCTGTGAATAGGATGAACCATTCTCATAAAAATATGTAAAATACTGTATGCCATCCAGAGAAATCTTGGCCTCATAAAGGAGGTGCTATTTTCCGGCTCTTTTATTTCAGAAAACTGATATTATGAAACCCGCTTACCATCCCGGACATAACAAAAAAGCCCTAACCCACAGCTCTTATGTCTGCGAACTAAGACTTTATAGTGCATCTCCAGGGGCTCGAACCCTGGACACCCTGATTAAGAGTCAAGACCGTTTGATATCTATTAAGGGTTCATCTGCTTATTTATTAGAAAAAGGACGGTGGAAAGTCCGTCCTTTTTGGTTAGGCTATTGCTTCAATTCGTTCCTTCACCTTTCGTAACTCATTCTCTAATCGGTTTACACGAATAAGCAATATTTCTTTTTCATTCTCCACCTTTAACGCCTCGTCAAGTTTCCTGCTTAAATCAAGATGCCCTTCGGCGATTATCTCAATATTTCTGTTTGTCTCGTTTTCAAGAGTTAGCTGGATGTCTGTTATCTTTGCATCCATTTTTTCTAGTCTATCCAAAATCATTTTAGTTTCTTCCGTCATAATAAGCCCTCCTACTATTTTTCTTTCTTAGTTACCCAACTTTGGAAGTCGATGATTTCCCCGGTTTATCATTAGTTCGTGTTTGTTTTGGGCGGACTGTCCCGTCCTCGTCTACTATTAGTTCTCCATGTGTGGCTTCGTATTCTTTAATCCTTTGTTTTATCAGATATACAATTTCTTGTGTTCCACTTCTCTCATTCTCTTTTGCAATATATGATATTTTATCAAGGATTTCTTGTTCTGTCCTTATTACAAATTGTGGTTTTTTACTCGGCATGTTAATCAAAATCCTTTCATAATATTTTCAAAATAGTGCTTGCATAGTGCTAGCACTTATGATATAATAACATTAGTAAAGGTGATAGCACATTGCTATCACAGTTCAAGCGGTTTGTTAGTCGATATTCTATTGAGAAATTCGTCGCCAGCGTGCACAGGGGAAAGCGGTTACGCTCCCTGGGGAACTTGATAAATACGTGTCAAGCTCTTGTACCTTGTCAATTTCATATTGTACCAACATTGTATCTTAGAAAGACATATGATGTCAACAAAAAGTCATTTACATGTTATCAAGGGGATAAGTGCTCAACCCTCAATAGAGAGCACAACGTTGAAAAGGGCACATGGTAGTCCACCGTTGGGCGCTCAACTACTTTAGGACTTAAAAGCAGACAGCGATATAACCCATGAAGTTGATTAGAGAGTGTATGGATTTACACTTACGTAACGCTAAATAGACAGCTACTATTGATAACATGTGTAAAACATATTCTTGATTTTGAGTGGGTTCATGGCACATAAAAGAGTAGATAGCCTATAAGACGATAAGTTATTTCGCCTGCTTGTACAGTAAATACTCTCCCACCACTCCCTTAAAGGGATGCCCTAATCTCTGTTAATCAAAAAATAAACACAAATGAAAGGATGGATGATTATGCGTGGAAAAATGAATTTCGAGTATTTAGGCATGAATAGTTTTCAGGGAAGAAAGGACCCTACAAAAACCTATTATTCCGTAAATCTTTTACAGGGTTCGGAGGTTGTCAAGGTGTTCCTCGGAGAAGGCCAGGACGTTCTATTTACCAGACTTAACAAAATGGACGAAATCGAGTGCGAACTTGATATCCGTCTTGGTGAAAAGACCTATGTTTCAGTTGCGTCGGTGATTCTTATTGACCACCCCGGGACTGCAAAAGGGAAAGCCACTGCGTAGGCGGTGTCAAGTAAAATCGTGATTTCCTATTTTACTTGACACCGTTCAATAAAAGTATAATGGTCCGTGGGTGATTGCAACGTACTTCTGCAATCGCCCTTAATTACCATTTTTTCGAGAGAAGGTGAATTATGTATACACTGAAAGGAAAAGCGGATATGATTTACCGCATGATTAAGTTTCGGATATTCTCTTTCCTAATCCGGCACCTTAGGTTATTTTAATACTATTTCTCTCCTGCTACATAGTTATAAGGCAAAACCTTAAACAATAAATCAAATAACTGAATGGAGGAAAAAAGGATGAAAAAAATCATCAAAATGTTTACTACGGCAAGGGGAAAGGCATATGCAACCTTTGCACTTTCCTTGACAATGACACTCATTATGTGCAGTGTGGCATTTGCCGGGGAAGTTGGTACAGATTTCACTGCTATAAAGTCTGCATTGACATCGAAATTCACCGTCGCAGAGGTATCATCCCTGATTGCATCCGTGGTCGGAGCAACGGTCGGGTTTGCAGTTCTCTGGTGGGGAGCAAGAAAGCTTGTCCGCTCCATTGTATCCGCATTCAAGACAGGCAAAATTAAGTTCTAGAAACCATCCCCGGGGGCTTTGCTCCTGGAGAATTTTCGATTAAGGAGGAAAACATAATGGGGATGGTTGTCAATTGTGGCAGGGAAAACCTAAAACCAACTAGCATTTTACAATATCTGAAATACAAAATCAATTTCCGGAAGGAGCATCCGGATTACTTTGACGGTGACGGTCTCCTCTGCTTCATCGGTCCCCAGGGTTCCGGAAAAACCTTATCCGCCGTCAATTACGTCTACAAGCTCATGGAGCAGTACCCAGATGTGAAATTGTGCACTAATCTCCTACTTCGGGATTACCCTGTGGTCACCTATGAGGATTACATAAGCGGTCACATGGATGCTCTGGACAATCCATTGGTGAAGCAAAATGACTATACCTACACTCCCACCTACAAAGAAGAAGGTGGAGTTATCGGTCTTCCTGTTATATTGTACCCGGATAAATTACAGGCGATATACGATTATGTTGTGAAGGGCAACATAAAGGAAAAAGACATGATGAGGATACTTGATAAGGACGGGGTAAAGGAAAAGGATAAAACAGAAGGCATTATTGACGTTATCACAGATTTACCTGGGGCAATCGGTCAAGCGATACAAGATGCTATGGAATGGCTTTTCGTCCCGGACCAGGCGAAGGTTCAAGAATTTGTTCAAGAAGCAACCGAAATTGTAGAGGGCAACTCAAACCTGTTCACTTACCCATTTGAATTGGTCGTCCGCTTCCTTAACGGGGTGAACCAGCTTGGCAAAACAGATTGTATCCTAATCATACCAAAGATACAATTCAAGGATTATGTTCTGTATGGGGGCTCACAATTCAATTTTACGGAATTTGTAAAGCGCTCCGAATTAATCATTCTTTATGGGCATTATACTAAATTAACAAATTTTGTATTGATTATTGCGGTTATCAATTTAGCAATCAAAAAAGGTGATGAAATCATAAGGGGGAATTGACATGCTGTCTGAATGGATGATGGATTTAGGGCTGGGGTTATTAGATATCATATATTCCATGCTGGGGGTACTTCCCGAGTTTTCTCCAGAAATTACCAGTACGGTGGACGATATCTTCACCCTCATGTTTTCTGGTATCAACTTAGTCGGCATCTTCGTGGATGTGCGCATGGTAAAAATCCTGATACCGCTTGTTATAGGCATAATACATGCGGATAGGATAATCAAGCTGGTTATGTTCGTTCTTAAGAAGATACCCATTCTAGGAATTAAATAGAGGATTGGGAGGGGGGTTCCCCGGATGCGAAGCACCGGGGTACCCCCTTTGATACCATGGTAAGCGGATTTCCCGTAGGGAATTCCTCTGTTTCCTATAATTTTCAATAGCTTCAAGAAGTTGCCTAAGGCTAGTATTACCTTAGGCAACTTTTGTGACTTGTGACAAATTGCTTTAAAGCCTTGATTTATCGAATAAAACTACTTGTGACAATCTTGTGACAAATGGCAGTCACAACATAACTTCTGTGACAAGTGACAAGGGAGTGAGAAAAAATGAAGGATACACGTTCACGCAAATGGCAATTGACCATAAACAATCCCACGGAAAAAGGTTATACCCATGATAGGTTAAAAGAATTGCTAGATGGATTACCAAAGATAATCTATTGGTGCATGTCGGATGAAATAGGTGAGAACAGTACATATCATACTCATGTCTATTTTGCTCTGGGGGATGCGATACGCTTCAGTACCATCCAAAAAATATTTGAGGGTGCACATTTTGAAATGGCAAACGGCACAAGCCAGCAGAACAAGGACTATGTATTCAAAGAAGGAAAATGGGTAAAGGATAAAAAGAAAGACACTAATCTCCCAGATACCCATGAGGAGTTTGGAGAAATGCCCGCCGAGCGTCAAGGTGCTAGAAATGATTTGCATGATTTGTATGATATGATAAAGCAGGGAATGAGTAATTATGAAATCATTGAAGAAGAGCCGAATTATATGATGAAAGGATTATCTATTTATTACAAAAGATAAATATCCTATTACAACTAATGCGATTAAGCTCATGGTAACAAAGCTATCAAAAAGACTTCCCTTTGAAATATCGTCACATAAACTAAGACATAATTA
>JAEZFH010000511.1 GCA_023437885.1 Bacillota bacterium
CCAGAAATTAAGCAGCAATGTATCGGTAGTGACTTTTTTTCAAGCAAGAGAGATATACAAAGACGCAAATGTACCTATAGAAAAGTATATTTTTCGCCATTTATATAAATCAACTATTAGATGGTTATTAGAATTGAATAATAATGAAAGCACCATTCAATCCCATCAGAGAACAAAAGGATGTTTATATGATTTCTGTGGAGATGATAAGTATCATGTTGTTTTAGGTAATAAATTGTGTCATGATTGTGAAACCAAGCTGAGAAAAGCAAATCTCCCAAATGGATTTGTTGATTTGCTTATAAAAGAGTTCTTGCAAAATTCTCAAAGTGACATAAGTCTGAGGAATGGTATATTTATCAGTTATAGTCACAGAGATGCAGAATTACTAAATGAGTTCAAGGTCTTTTTGAAACCGCTTGAACGGAGTGGTGCATTGACATATTGGGATGATACAAAAATTACACCTGGGAAAAAGTGGCTGGATGAAATTAAGTCCGCTTTAGGCAAAGCTAAAATAGCTATTTTATTGCTTTCCCCTGATTTTTTAGCATCAGATTTCATTATGGATGAGGAGGTTCCAAGTCTTTTAAGAGCTGCGGAAAATGAGGGAGTACATATATTTTGGATACCTTTAAGTGCTTCATTGTATAGAAGAACGCCAATAACTAACTTTCAAGCTGCTATTAACCCGGATTGCCCGTTAGATAATATGGAAAAGCCGCAGAGAAACGCAACATTTGTGCAAATATGTGATAAATTGCTTGAACTTATGGAGTGAATTTAATATCCCATTATCAATATGAGGTGAATGAAGATGGCTACATATAAACAGATACAAGATTATGTTAAGAATACTCACGGATATACACCAAAAACTTGCTGGATAGCCCATATGAAAGAAATTTGTATGTTAAATCCAAAAGTATCCCCCAATCGCTATTCGCTTAAAAGTAGAACCAACCCCTGCCCATCTGAAAGGTAGGATGATTTACGAAATGCTTTTAAGCATTTTAAAATGATTTAGAATACGGCACATTATACATATTAAACGGAGCCCTTTATTATTTCTCAATTACCCATTATGTTTATGAAGTAAAGTTTAGCCATAGGCAAATTTGAATTTGTTGATTTATTTTAATTAGGGGGAATAATGGTGAAGAGAAAAGTTGTCACATTATGTGGTTCAGTAAAATTTTGGAATAAAATACAAGAAATGTCTGAAAGGCTGGAATTAGAAAATGAATATGTGGTAATAGGAATCATACCTATATTATGGATAGAGATTTGACAGAATATGAAAAAGATTTATTAGGTGAATTACATAGAATAAAAATCGATTTGTCAGATTCAATTTTTGTTGTAAATGTTGATGGGTATATTGGTGAAAGTGTAAAAAAAGAGATAGAATATGCTAAAGAAAGAGGAAAAGAAATAATTTATTTAGAAAATAACTGATTAAACAAATTCAATTTATTTGTCGAAAATTTTATTTCAGTGATGAACAGTATACTGAAGCAAATCAAAATACGAACGCATTAATATTATGGGATTATAGACAGGTTACTCAATGCGGTTTTCAAACACCAAAAATATTCTGAATGATAGACAAATGGTAGCCGACTATTTGTCTGCTGGGTGCTTTTTGATTTTCCATGAGAATATCGGAATAAAGCCTTACCCAGAACCATGGTAAGGCTCAGGAAAAATAAACATACTCGCTAGTGGGTTCGCATTTTTATTCTTCACAACTCAATTTAAAATTACATAACAAAAAAGTAGCAGTAGCACTCAAAAAAGTGCCACTGCTACTTTTTTTGTTAAGCGGATAACGGGGATCATCAATGCTATATGCCGGAAATCATAAGTGCTGCAAGATGGAAATCAGTAATGCCATATGACGGGAATAAGCAGCGTTGTATGATGGAAATCGGCATGCTATGTGATGGGAATTAGCAGCCGGGCATTGGTTCCTGCATCCGGGGTGCTCTGGATCACAAAGGAATAATCCGCACCATAGAGCAGTTTTAACCGGTGATTTACGTTCTTGATACCATATCCCTTGGTCTGTGTCTCGAACAAATACCTCACATTCTCCTTCTCCATCCCAACCCCATTGTCATCAATGATGATCAGGATATATTCCTTTTTGGTTCCGTCCAGGCAGGCGATCTCTCTATCCACCGAGATATGGAGCGCCTTCGAAGGCTTTAAGCTGTTCTTCAGGCCATGATCCAGCGCATTTTCAATGATGGGCTGGAGAATGAAATTAGGAAAGTGTATTCCGGTAAGCGAGCTGTTGATATCATAGGATACGCTGATGGGTTCGCTGTAGGACAAAAGCTGTATCTGGATATAGGACTGGATATTGATCAATTCATTCTCCAGAGTAGTGATATCATTCCCTCTGTTTAAAGCAGTTCGGTAGAAGGTGGAGATCAGCAGTACCATATCGCTGATTTCATCCTGCCCGGTGATAATGGCCTTGCTGTTAATGATGGAAAGGGCATTGTACAGGAAATGGGGATTAATCTGTGCATACAGAATTTTTTGCTGATAGGTTTTCTTCTCCAGCTCATTCTTCAGACTTACCTCCATATAATGCTGTATCTCCTCCATCATCTGGGAGAAGTTTTTGAAAAGTACACCGATTTCATCCCTTCGCGTGCTGTCAATGGTTACGGTCAGAGATTGCAGATCACCGTTTCTGACTTCTCTGATCTTCGAGGTCAGGCCTTCAATGGGGGTTACGATGGATACGGATATAATCAGCACCATGATTCCCAGAAAGATCAGAATAATCCATCCGAAGGTATAGATATTGCGTGTAATGCTGTTCACATAGTTGATCAGGGTATCGTATTCCTTATAATAATATACGGTCCAGCCGGTACTGAAGAGCTTTGAGCTGATCAGCATATATCTGGAGTTTTGGTTGGGGGTGAGAATTTCATCCATATACCCTTCCTGAAGCTCTGAGGTGGAGAAGATTAAGCTTTGGTCGGTGTCCGCGATAAGTATGTTATAAGAATCATCCGAAATATTCATAAAGGGCGCAAAGAGAGCATCATAATTCACCTTCAGGGAAAGATAATTGATATCCTTATACTTTCGGATATCACCGATAATGCGTGTGGAATACAGGTAACGGACCTGATCTTCGGTAGAGATGGTCCGTACGGGGGTGTGCTTCCCTTCCACCAGGGAATACCATTCCTTTTCCGACAATTCCTCCAGGTTCTTAATATAGCCGTTGTAGGGATGCAGATCGCAGGAGGTATAGATGGTGATATTGTCCAAATCGGGATGGAGCGCATAATAGGTCAGGAAGAGGGGCTCAATCGTATCCTGATAGGCTTTGTACATCTTGAAGTAATCGGTATAGTACCGGGTGTTAAGAGCGCTCAGTATGGTTGTGTTATGGAATATATCTATGATTTTTCAGTGGACGATTCCTCTTATAATACCAAGGTTGCCATGGCTATTTCCTCCGGGGATATGCCGGATGTGATGAATGTTTCCTATACCCAGCTGGTGCAATTGGTGAATGCTGGTGCAGTGGAGGATATGACGGACGCCTTTTATACCTACCGTTCGGAAGGGCTGACTAAATGCTTTGACTCCACTAACGGAATATCGGAAGAGCTGGCTACCTTTGACGGAAGGCTGATGGCAATACCGGATATCCAGCCGGGTATGGATACGGTTCCTCTTGCCTATGTCCGCGGCGACTGGATGGAGGAGCTGGGTCTGCAGGAGCCTAAAACTCTGGATGATTTAAAAGGGATAGCAAAAGCATTTATGGATAAAAATCCGGGAGGTAATGTGACCACCGGAATTGCAATAGGTAAGGATATTGTGCAAAAGGGCGGCGGAGTATGGCATATGAACGGACTTTTTACCAGCTTTGGGGCATTTCCTAAGATGTGGCTGAAGCAGGAAGACGGCTCAGTTGTGTATGGCTCCATAACCGAGGAAGCAAAGAATGCATTAACGAATATCAGAGAAGTGATCAAAGAAGGCGTGATTAATTCTTCCTTCGTAGTAACGGATGGAGACCAATGTACGGAAATGATAAGCAACGGTCAGGCAGGTATATTCTTCGGCGCATGGTGGTCAAACCAATGGCCTGTTGTATCCATGCTGGAAGGTGCGGATGATTCTGTGAAATGGAATGTGTATCTGGCACCCCTTTCCGAGGGCGGAAAACTGAATGTTCCGATGAAAAGCCCGACCTCTACCTATGTTGTTGTGAAGAAGGGCTGCACGGAAGAAATTAAGGAAGCCATTGTGAAGACCATCAATTACCAGTATGATCTGGACCAGGCACAGGCGCAGGATGTCCGTCCCAACGGCATGGATTCCCCCTTCTCCTGGCACTACTATCCTATTAATGTACTGCATTGTGACTATGATGCCAAGGAGAAGCAGATTCAGGATGTGATGGACTGCATCGACGGCAAGCTTACATACGAGGAGCTGAGCGGAGACGGCAAGACCTGGTATAACGGTTATACCACTGTTCAAAAAGACGGCTTCAGAAAGGCCGTTGAAACAAACATATCCATGGCAAAAGCATGGGGCTGGCAAACGGCGCATGGACAGTGCAGAGCCAGGCAGATAAACTGAACCAGGTTTATGCGGCCACCTATGCGGAATCACCTTCCATGGAAATGATGTGGGCAGCCTTAACAACACTGGAAGATGAGTTTTTCCTCCAGGTATTGGTTGGCGATACCTCCATTGATGAGTTTGATAACTTTGTAAGCCAGTGGAAAGCTCTTGGTGGGGATACAATTACAAAGGAAACCAATGAAATGGTAAATTCAAAATAAGTTCTTTTCCGTAATCGGACAGTCAGTGGTGAGCAATAGAAGGTCGTTTGGTTGACCGGTACATTGACTGTCCGGTTTTGTATGAAAAGAAAGGAGATATGACTCATGAAAAAAGTAAAAAAGACTTATCAATACCATCTTTTAATGATACCGGGATTTCTGATTTTGCTTATTTATACAATTATACCGTTCTTCGGTAATGTTATGGCTTTTCAGAACTTTCAGCCGATTCTTGGTTTTTTTAAATCAAAATGGGTTGGACTTAACCATTTCAAATATATGATGATGCTGCCAGATACGGCCAGAATTTTCAAGAATTCTTTAACGATAGCGGTGGGAAAGCTTGTGATTACCATGCTCTTTTCCATTTTATTTGCGATTCTGCTGAATGAAATTAACAAAGTAAAATTAAAAAGGTGATACAGACCATTTGCTTCTTACCGCACTTTCTTTCCTGGGTTATTCTGGCAACTGTATTCAGAAACCTGCTGGATCCCAGCGGAATTGTTAATAAAGCATTGATGGGGCTTGAGTTTATCCGGGAGCCCTTGATGTTTCTGGGGTCCAATAAGCTTTTCCAGGGAGTGGTAGTCAGTACGGATGTGTGGAAGGAATTCGGATACGGAGCTATTATTTTTACCGCAGCCCTTTTTAGTATCAATCCTGAATTATATGAAGCGACCAATGTGGACGGGGCGGGATGCCTGGCTAAAATCTGGCATATCACCCTGACCGGAATTCTGGTTACCATTGTTTTGGTAGCTACCTTAAATATTGACAATATACTCAACGCCGGCTTCGATCAGATTTACAATCTTTACAGTCCCATTGTATATAAAAGCGGGGATATCATCGACACCTATGTCTACCGGATGAGCTTTATTAACACTCAGTATTCTCTTGCCTCGGCAATCGGCTTAT
>JAEZFH010000031.1 GCA_023437885.1 Bacillota bacterium
ATTCGGTACGGTAACTCTTTCCAACCGTCCCGATTTATGCCAGTATCAATGCAATGGTGCTTTGGCAGCCGCAAAGCAATATAAAACGGCACCAATCAAAATCGCGCAGGAGATTGCCCAGGCTTTAGAAGGCAGCCGGATGATTGAGGAGATTACAGCAATCATGCCGGGATTTATCAATATTACCCTGAGCGGAGAATTTTTCTCAGAGTATTTAAACCGTATGAAATCCGAGGAGCATTACGGTGTCCGGAAGGAAGAACAACCTAAGACGGTAATCATAGATTACGGCGGTCCCAATATCGCGAAGCCTCTGCATGTTGGACATATGCGTTCTGCGGTAATCGGAGAAAGCATTAAACGCTTGCTGCGGTATGTTGGAAATACGGTGATCGGAGATGCACATCTTGGTGATTGGGGAACCCAGATGGGTCTGATTATTGCTGAGCTGAAAAGACGGCAGCCCCAGCTGGTATATTTTAATGATAGCTATACCGGCGAGTACCCGGCAAAAGCGCCTTTTACCATAACAGAGCTGGAGGAAATCTATCCTGCCGCCAGTGAATATTCCAAGAGTAATCCGGACTTTCGTGAAGAAGCAAAGACAGTAACCTACCACCTGCAGAATGGACACCGGGGGTATACCGCCCTGTGGAACCATATTCTTGAGGTGTCAGTAACAGATCTTAAAAAAATATATGAAACTCTTAAGGTTTCTTTTGATCTATGGAAAAAGGAAAGTGATGCTCAGCCTTATATTCCGGAGATGATCGAATATTTTAAGAAGAACAATTATACCCGAATCAGTGAAGGAGCGCTGGTAGTGGATGTCAAGGAAGAGACAGACACGAAAGAGGTTCCTCCCTGTATGATATTAAAATCCGATGGTGCAGCTCTGTATAATACAACGGATCTGGCCACAATTGTGGAGCGTATGAAGCTCTTTGCACCTGACCGAATCATATATGTTGTGGATAAGAGACAGGAGCTGAATTTTGAAATTGTGTTCCGCTGCGCAAGAAAGACCGGACTGGTGAAGGAGGATACCCAGCTGGATTTCATCGGCTTCGGAACGATGAACGGGAAGGACGGAAAGCCCTTTAAGACAAGAGAAGGCGGTGTTATGCGCCTGGAGTACCTGATTAACAATGTGACGGAGGAAGTATACCGTAAAATCATGGACAACAGGAGCATGGAAGAGGAGGAAGCACGCAAGGTTGCTTCCAAGGTAGGACTCGCGGCGCTGAAGTACGGTGATCTGTCCAATCAGATCTCCAAGGATTATATCTTTGATGTAGACCGTTTCACCAGCTTTGAGGGCGATACCGGCCCCTATGTTCTCTATACCATCGTCCGGATTAAATCCATTCTGGCCAAGTACAGGGAAGAGAAGACGGAGGCAGCCGCAACGGATATCATGCCTGCCGCTTCGGCAAGTGAAGAGGCCTTGATGCTGGAGCTGACCAAATTCAGTGAGATGATTTATACCGCTTATCAGGAGGTAGCACCGCACCGGATCTGTGCCTATATCTATGATCTGGCAAATGCATTCAATACCTTCTATCATAATACGAAGATTATTACCGAGGAGGATAAGCAAAGACAGTCATCCTGGATCGCATTAATAACTCTGGTGCAGGATATTTTATCAACCTGTATCGATCTTCTGGGGTTTGAAGCGCCGGAGAGGATGTAGGGTTACCCAAATCCAATCACATGTCTTCCATACAGTGCATGACGGGAGTATCATACTCTTCGCACTGTTACAGGTTGAACGTTAGCGTGGAGTAAGATAAGAACAAGGGATAATACAGACAGAGGTGAGAGTATGTTTGTGAAAAGAACGGCGGAGCTTAATCTATTAGAGGAGCAATATGCATCTGACGGAAGCAGTCTTGTTATATTGTATGGGCGGAGGGGAATGGGATAGACCACTCTGCTCAGAGAGTTTCTGTCAGAGAAAGGGAATGCCTGCTATTATGCCGGTGCGGAGTGCGAGGATCAGCTTCAGCTGCTCCTTCTTCACCAAAAGTGTAAAAAGGAGCAATTGCCGGAGGATTCCTTGGATTATCTTGCACTGTTTACGGGATTGATTGACGGCAGTAAGGAGAAGCTCATTATTGTGCTGGATGAGTTTCATTACATGATTAAAAACGAAAGCCGTATCCTTGATGTTCTGCAATTGCTTGGGAATGCCGGGCGTCCGGTCATGATTGTCTTATCCAGTTCCTCCATCCGGTGGGTGGAGAATGAGATGCTTAACGATATCGGCAGCCATGCCTCTTATATAACCGCCTATCTGAAGCTGAAGGAGCTTACCTTTGTGGATTTTGTAAACCGTTTTCCTGATTCCACGGTGGAGACCTGTATCTATATCAACGCGCTTCTGGGAGGAATTCCGGAATATCTGGATGCCTGGCAGGAAAAGCAATCGCTAGAATACAATATCAAAAATCTGTTGTTGAATAAAAACAGCGGGCTCTTCCATGAACCCCAGCGGTTTCTTAAGCTGGAGCTGCGGGAGCCGGCTGTTTATAATACCATTCTTTATTTTCTTGCTTCCGGTTACCGCAAGCTGAATGACCTTCATGCCCGGACAGGCTATTCAAGGGCTAAAATCAGCGTGTATCTGAAAAATCTAATTCAGTTGGATATTGTGGAAAAGCTGGTTCCTTTCGGAGCGGAAGGCAAGGAGAATGCCCAGAAGGGGCTGTACCGGATTAAGGATAATTTCTTAAGCTTCTGGTTCCGGTTTGTATTTCCAAACACATCCGAATTGATGCTTGAACAGGTGGATACCGTATATCGGCAGAAGGTAGTGCCTTATCTGGATGAGTATATGAAGGAATATTTTGCGGATGTATGCACCGAGTTCTTAAAGCTTATGAATCTTCAACGTCAGCTTCCTGCGGGTTTTCTCTGGTGGGACCGCTGGTATGGCAAGAATGGGATTATCGATATCCTGGCCCAGAGCGAGGATAAGAAAACCCTGGTCGCAAAATGCTTGTGGGGAGACCGGGCAGCAGACCGGACAACCTATCAGAGCTTATTGGCATTGGCGGAGGAAGCAGGGGTCGTCCCGGACTATTGCTATTTGTTCTCCAAAATAGGCTTTGACAGGGAGCTCAGCAGTATTGCGGAAGAAGCAAAAAATCTCTTTCTGATCCGTCTGGAGGATTTGTAACTTAAAAGCCCATTGGGCAGGATGCGCATGCCGCGTGTAAGGTGGTCGCCTGGAGGCAGCCGCACAGCAGCGCCAGTGTCAACAAGAGGGCTTTGAATAGCAGCAACTCGTTATGATAGGTGCGCACCGGAATGCGCGGACATGGAGGAATTTGTGTATCGTCTTATATCAAAGCTGGTAATATAT
The DNA here is from genome assembly GCA_023437885.1 of Bacillota bacterium. Classification (GTDB taxonomy): domain Bacteria; phylum Bacillota; class Clostridia; order Lachnospirales; family Lachnospiraceae; genus Mobilitalea. Next base: position 3,371 of record JAEZFH010000031.1, read on the forward strand.
AGAAACCTGGATAAGAAGAGCCTGTTGTATCAGTTATCCGAGCTGATACAGGAATTTGATCATCTGGTTAAGGAGCAGGGGCTGACCGTATATGAGAGGGAGAATCTGGTATCCCGAATATATCAATTAGTTCATCAGTTGCTGCAGTTGGCAACCGACTATGGCTTCAATCATAACCTTTGGCATAATTACCTGGCCTATTTGCTGGTTACGGCAGAGAATCCCTTCAGTCTGACCTGTGAGAAAGCCGGAGCGAAGGATGGGTCGGTGAACCAGTTTGCCAGGAGTGATTTCGGGATATTCAAGGCGTTGTTTGATTATGATTTCACATCCCTGGAGCAGGAGCTGAGTATCGATTGCTTCCGGGTCATAACAAATTATCAGGCAATTGAAAAAAGCGGAAGCAGATACAATAAAAGCGTCAGTGAAAAGGTTCAGTTATTAAGCCGCCAGATTGAGCAGGCTGGGGATGAGCAGGAAGTGTTCCTCCGTGTGACGGAATTTTACCGGGATTTCGGTGTGGGGATGTTCGGACTGAATAAAGCGTTCCGTATTCGGAAGACGGGAGAAGAGCTGGAGCTGGTACCCATTACCAACACTCAGGAGGTTTGGCTGAACGACCTGGTAGGCTACGAGCTTCAGAAGAAGAAATTAATTGATAACACCCGGGCCTTTATTGAAGGTAAGAAAGCAAATAATGTCCTCCTTTTCGGTGACAGCGGAACAGGCAAGTCAACCTCCGTGAAAGCAATTCTGAACGAATATTATTCGCAGGGACTGCGTATTATTGAGATCTACAAGCACCAGTTCGAGGATCTGTCCGAAGTGATTGCCCTGGTGAAAAACCGGAATTATAAATTCATAATATATATGGATGATCTGTCCTTCGAGGAGTTCGAGATAGAATATAAGTACTTGAAGGCGGTAATCGAGGGAGGATTGGAGATTAAGCCGGATAATGTGCTGATCTATGCTACCTCCAACCGAAGACACCTGATCCGCGAGACCTGGGGCGACCGGTCCGACATGGAGGTTACGGAGGAGCTGCACCGCTCCGATACCATGCAGGAGAAGCTTTCACTGGTAGCGCGGTTTGGGATTACAATTAATTTCTCCGCACCGAATAAGAAGGAGTTCCAGCAGATTGTACTTGAGCTTGCCAAACGCCAGGATGGAATTCCCTTATCCCAGGAGGAATTATTAATGGCTGCAAACCGCTGGGAATTGTCCCATGGCGGTATGTCAGGGCGCACTGCACAGCAATTTATTCATTATCTCGCAGGGCAGTCTTAGGTAAATGCGCAGCAGCGCAAGAGTCCGCAAGTGGATTCTTTACTCAACATAAGAGAGGTTCACAAAGTGTGCCTCTCGTTGTTTGGGATTGACTAATATTTTAGCCGATCCTTTAGAAGGGAGATGCAATATGGATAAGTACAGAATATTAGTAAAAGGCATTGTTCAGCATGAGGACAAATATCTGGTAGTAAAAAGATGGTACGATGACCGTGTGTTGGAGCCCTATCAATGGGGATTTATTGACGGCGTCATCGAGTTTGAGGAAGCTCCGGACAAGGCAGTCCTGCGCTGCATCAGCGAACAGACCGGGTTGCCTGCTACCATGGAACGCATTCTCTATACCTGGACCTTTACCACCGGCGATGTATTTAATATCGGCATCAGCTATCTCTGCCATGTGAGCTTTGATGATGTAATTCTGTCAGAAGAGCTGACAGATGCCAGATGGATAACGAAATATGAGCTGGAGCATTATATTGACCGCAAGATCCTGGACGATGTAGAGGCAGCAGAATTGTGATTGCTGGACTTTGGAGATTATGTTAAAAAGGAGTTGCAGATGCTTACTTTAATAAAGAATGGTTATCTAATCGATCCGGCCTCCGGCCGGGAAGGGCTCTATGATATTCTTATCGACGGCGAATTCATCCGCAGAGTGGAAGAACGAATAGAAGAAGAGCTGGTCAGGGAAGAAGCTGAGATGGCAGAACAAGTACTTACGGTTATAGATGCAGACCACCGCTATGTGATGCCGGGATTTATTGATCTGCATGTGCATCTTCGGGAGCCCGGCTTCGAATATAAGGAGACGATAGCCTCCGGCACGATGGCTGCCGCCGCAGGCGGCTTTACCACAATCTGCCCCATGCCAAATACCAAGCCGGTAACGGACAGTGCAGCGATGATACAGCTTATTATATCAAAGGCGCAGCAGGAGGCCGCAGTCAATGTTCTCCCTGTAGGAGCGATTACAGTGGGACAGGCTGGCAGCGAGCTGGTTTCCATCAGCGAGCTTAAGTCGGCAGGAGCGGTAGCGATAAGCGAGGATGGAAAATCAGTCATGAACAGTGCCCTGTATATGGAGGCAATGCGGCAGGCTGCTTATGATCAGATGCCGATATTTGCCCATTGTGAGGATAAGGAATTGGTCGGCAAGGGAGTAATCAATGCAGGCAGCAAGGCAAAGAAACTGGGATTGGCAGGGATCAGCAATGCAGTGGAGGATACCATAACAGCAAGAGATATTCTTATGGCGAAGGAAAGCGGAGCGCAGCTCCATCTGTGTCATATCTCTACCAGGGACAGTGCCAGAATGCTTGGATTGGCGAAGGAAGAGGGCCTGCCGGTTACCGGAGAGGTCTGCCCCCATCATTTTACCTTATCTGATGAGGACATTCCCGGAGATGATTCGGATTACAAGATGAATCCGCCGCTGCGCAGGCGTGAAGATGTTCAGGCACTGAAGGAGGCACTGAAGAATGGAGTAATCGATGTGATTTCCACAGATCATGCACCTCATTCGGTTGAAGAGAAGGCCAAATCCATGGCAGAAGCACCCTTCGGTATCGTAGGTTCGGAGACGGCCTTTGCTTTGGTCTTGACGGAGCTGGTCGAGGCAGGCTATCTTACACTCTCCCAGATGGTGGAGAAGCTGAGCGTCAATCCTGCGAAGATATTGAGAAGTAACCGAGGCTGTATCGATATCGGAAGAGTAGCGGACCTGGTGATTGCCGACCCTAAGGCAGAATATTGTATTGATAAGGAAGGCTTTTACTCCAAGGGCAGGAATACACCTTTCCACGGTAGGAAGGTAAGAGGTAGAGTAGAAATGACCTTCGTAGCAGGGAAAAGGGTATATTTTTATGGCAAGAATACCGGCTGTGAGACAGAGCATGGTATTCCTAAGTGATGAAGAAAGGGAATGGTGCGGCAAATGATTAATAAATTAGTAGAAAAAATCGGGCAGCTCGGCGCTCCCATTGTTGTAGGTCTGGATCCGATGCTGGAGTATATTCCCCGGCATATAATTCAGAGGGCCTATGATGAGAAGGGAGAGAATCTGGAAGGCGCAGCTGAAGCAATCTGGCAGTATAATAAGGGAATTGTAGATGCTACCTATGATCTGATTCCGGCAGTCAAGCCTCAGATCGCCATGTATGAGCAGTTCGGTATTGAAGGAATCAAGGCGTTTAAGAAGACCATAGATTACTGCAAGGAAAAGGATTTGGTGGTAATCGGCGATATTAAGCGGGGAGATATTGGTTCCACCTCAGCGGCTTATGCAATCGGACATCTGGGTAAGGTAACCATCGGACAGAATTCCTTCCGGGGCTTTGATGAGGATTTTGTAACACTGAACCCGTATATGGGAGCGGATGCAATCAATCCCTTCCTGGAGGTATGTAGGGAGGAGAAAAAGGGATTATTTATCCTTGTGAAGACCTCCAACCCCTCCAGCGGTGATTTCCAGGATCAACTGGTGGGGGGAAGACCTCTGTACGAACTGGTAGGCCGGAAGGTTGCGGAGTGGGGTGAGCAGTTTATGGGCAATGCCTATAGCTATGTCGGAGCAGTGGTAGGAGCAACATATCCCGAGATGGGGAAGACGCTTCGTGAGCTCATGCCCAAAGCATTTATCCTGGTACCCGGTTACGGCGCACAGGGAGGAAAGGCGGAGGATCTGGTTCATTATTTTAACAAGGATGGACTGGGAGCAATCGTAAACTCTTCCCGGGGTATCATTGCAGCGTATAAGCTGAAGGGATATGAACGCTTTGGTGATCAGGCATATGCGGATGCATCACGGCAGGCGGTAATAGACATGAGAGAAGACTTGAAACAGGCTTGGATGGGCAGGAAATAATGCCATAAAGCCTTGCATGCAGTAATGACCACGGTAGATAACGAACAATGAATAGAGATTAAGTATAAGTTAAATCAAGAGCGCTGCCAGGATAGGCAGCGTTCTCTTTGAAATATACAGGATTATACACACTATATATGATAAATACGGTAACAATATAGAACAACAGGATAATTAAATGTAGATATAATTATCCTGTTGTTCTATATTGCTTTCCTGATTTTGAAGAAACAATAAGGGAGATAGGAAAAGCCTTAAAGAATTTCCTATCTCCCTGTTTCGAATTATAATAATAAAATTTTAATGATCCATATGTTATCTTAGCATTTCTCTGGTTCCGGATAATCTACGCCAAAGGTTTCGACAGTGAGCTTCTTCATGATCTGAGGCTCTGACGGAGCGTCGGCATAATCTGTCTTGGTTTCAGCAACCTTGTTTACTGCCTCCATACCTTCAATAACTTTACCGAAGGCAGCGTATGAGCCGTCCAAATGAGGAGAATCCTTATGCATGATAAAGAACTGGGAACCGGCGGAATCAGGACGTTGGGAACGGGCCATAGAGATAACTCCTGCCGTATGCTTCACGTTGTTAGTAAAGTTGTTATATGAAAATTCGCCTTTGATGGAATAACCGGGGCCACCCATACCGGTGCCTTCCGGGTCGCCTCCCTGAATCATAAAACCACGGATAACTCTGTGGAATTTTAATCCATCATAGAAGCTTTTGTTTACCAAAGAGATAAAATTGTTCACTGTGTTAGGAGCAATCTCAGGATATAATTCAATCTTGATAATATCTCCGCTTTGCAATTCCATTGTAACGATAGGATTCGTATTTGCCATCATTCATCATTTCCTCTCAAATTAAAATTTACATACAACTGATCTAACTCGTCTCACCTTGATGCATAAAGCCCACGGTGGTAAATATAACATAGTCGTGCATTCGTGTCAAGGTATGGGATGGGATTTACTGCTATTCTGATGCGAGAGAAAGAATGCCATTTACGGTTTCCTTTCAAGGATAGGTCCGAAGTGAGTAGAAATACGCTGGTTTTTGAAGCAAAACCGTGTCCAGTTGATAGTGTGGTAAAAATTCTGAATTTTTTTTCGAATTCATGTTGAAAAACTTTATAAAAGTAACGATAATAGAGGTATCAAATACATTTTTTGTATGTGTTAAGGATTATCTTTCCGTCTCAACCGCTATCATTATACATAAGAAAGGAAGTTGCAATGGATGAGTGAAGTATATACGTTTGGTGTGAAATCAGGCCAGCATATTGCCATGATTGATATTACAAGAGAAATCAAGAATCTGGTGAAGGAAAGTGGTGTCAAAAACGGGATATGTGTCATATACGTTCCGCATACAACCGCTGGCTTAACAATCAACGAAAATGCAGATCCAGATGTAATACGTGATTTTATGATGGAAATAAACAAGATCATCCCATTGCCCGAAGGGTATCGTCAATGGGAAGGCCATTCGACCGCTCATATCAGAGCAAGTATGATGGGCTTTTCCCAGACTGTGATTATTGATGACGGACAATTACTAATGGGAACCTGGCAGGGGATTTATTTTATGGAGTTTGATGGCCCGAGAATTCGTAAGATACATGTGAAAATAGTGGAAGGGTAATTAGTATGAATAAGAGTCTCGGAAACATTAAGTCGTTTCAAGGAACTATCAGAGAGCTTAGTGATCGTGAGAGTACTTGAAGATAAAAGAAAACGTTCAAGTAACCTTATCTGCGGGTTTTTGGTTACAAAAAGATAAAATTAAATCCAGAATTAATATTACTTGACGTTTAGTGATCTGAAAACAATAAGGCGGGGAATCCTGAACCCACGAATTCAAATGTCAATGTAAGCTTCTGAGCGGATCATTTACGACTAATACCGGAGTTCAGATATGTTAATCTATGGGGTATTTATATTTAGGAGGCTTTTTATAGCGGTTTGTATTAATTAAATCAATTGTGGAGGATCTGATAAAGTAGAGGCAAGGAAACGCACAAAAATAGTTGAAATTGAAAATATCAGTAGAGGCTTTGGATGAGATGAGATAAATATACAGGAGGCAGTTGGAATGAGTACCCAAGCTGGTAGTTTTAAAACGGTGGAGATCATATTTTTTTCGGGGACCGGAGGCGTAAAAAGAATTGCAAATGCCTTTAATCAGGAACTGTTAAGTCGAGGGCTGGAGGTTAGGATGAGTAATCTGGATGCTGCATCCATGGTGAAAAGCAGCAGCCAGTCAGATGTGTCAGCGGATCTGATCCTATTATTATTTCCGGTTCATGCTTTTGATGCTCCCGATCCAATCTATGAGTGGATCAGGAAAACTCCAAGGAATAAGAATAAAATTGCTGTTATCTCCGTATCAGGAGGCGGAGAAGCCTGGCCAAATACAGGATGCAGGAACAATTGCTGTAAGGAGCTTGAACGAAAGGAATTTAAGGTTGTCTATGATCAAATGATGTGCATGCCAAGTAATTGGGTATTCAATATCAATGACCATGCCGCCATGTGGATGCTTCGTGTTATTCCTGAAAAAGTGAATAGAATTCTTGAGGATATTTTTGCTGGAAATATTAAGCGTACCAATTACAAAATGGGCTTCTTCCGATCATATATTACAGGGCTTGAGAAAAAAAGTGCAAAGAAATTTGCCAAAGGACTAAAAATTGAAAATAGCTGCACAGGATGCGGTTGGTGTGTCAGGAACTGTCCGGTAAATAACATAGAAATGAAGGAGCAAAAGCCTATATTTAAAGATTCCTGTACCATGTGCTTTCGCTGCGTTTATTTCTGTCCCACTCATGCAATCAAAAGTGACAGCTTTCAGATATTAAAAAGCGGTTATAATTTGGATGATGTTGAGAAGCGCATGAGTGGAGTTGAACTGGAACCCATAGAAAAATGCTGTAAGGGTATTTTTTGGGGTGCAATCAGGCAATATTTACTTGATTAAAAACCAAATATACTCTTTGATATAAAAAATAGGACAGGTATTATTAAAGCCGGCAGCATGTTTAAAGTTTTACAG
>JAEZFH010000088.1 GCA_023437885.1 Bacillota bacterium
TAGCTTGGGGTTTTTGCCCTGCTGAATAGCGGCAAGACCCTCGATCAGAAGATCCCTCCGCTCGGCTTCCTCCGCACTCATATTCTTGAGTCTTTTAGCCAATGGCCCAAATATGATATTAGCTAAAAACCCTCCATAGAAAGACGAAACCAGCTCCAGAGCCATCATCGGCCCCAGCGAGTTCGGGTCGTCCAAGTTGGTTAGCATAGGAATCAGGCCTACATATGTTCCAACCAGCCCCAGTGCCGGTGCTGTCATTGCCAGCATGTCCAGCATGGCAGCTCCTTTTTTATGTCTTTGCTTCATGAAGTGCGTTGCTCCCTCTAACTGGTTTCGAAGCTGCTCCTCATCTGCGCCATCCACGATAAGCCGAATGCCTTTTTTTATAAAATCATCGTCAACATACTCATCCAAATGATCTTCAAGAGCCAGTAAACCTTCTCTTCTTGAGATCTCTGAAAGTTTTACCAAAGTAAGAACATCTTCTTTTATATTAAAATTATTCTTTGTAAAAGCTTTTTTTAGTACCGGCCCGAAGGTTTTAAGCCTGGCAGGCGGAAAAGCTGTTACGAAGGAGCCCAAGGTACCTCCGATAATGATAAAAAAGGAGGGGACATTCCAAAACAGATGCGGTTGATGGGATGATGCTATTCCACTTAACATAAATCCTAAATTTAATAATAGTCCAATGAATGTTGATATTCCTAATATTTTTCTCAATCTAAAAGCCCCCGTTTTATTCATAATTATATTACAGACAATGGTAAAATTCCCTTGAGAGCTTGTGGTTGCTCCTTTGCTGGTTTTTTTAGTATATTACTCAATCTCCTTTAGTTCAATTTTTTTGACATTTCTTAACACGATCTTTATACCAATATTACCCAATATATCCGGAGGGATATTTTTCGATGCGAAGGAGTCGGGAATTGAGTTCTGCATTGTTTGACTGTCCCGGTATATGGATATTCAATATGGATTTATCTGTTGATTTGCAATACTGTGTGGTATAATGTCGATAGACATTATACTAGCGCCGACCGGAGGGAGTGCGCATCCTGCTGCGGAGCAGCATGCCATGGATGCTTACGGACATGGTATGATATGAAATAAATGCACGAAGGGAAAATGCTTCCATCTATTTGATGGATCATCATATAAAAAGCGTAGGGTGGGTTAATTTGAACAAGAAAAGACTTAAAAATATTATTTTTTCTTTCTGTATTCTTTGCAGTACATTACTTATCTGTGAAGCTCTTTACCGTCATGATTTTGGAAACCAAAATATTAATATTGTAATGTCATTGGCAATATTTATAATTACCGCGGTTACAGAGGGATATATTTATGGATTACTGTCGGCTGTGATAGGAGTATTTGCCTATGATTTTTTAATAACTGCACCAAGATATGGCTTTAGCTTTACCGTGGAGTATCCGATAACTCTTATCATACTGCTGCTAGTGGTTTTTACCAGCAGCACCATTACTGCCAGGATCAAGGCGCAGGCGGCGAATGCCAGACAGAAGCATCAGCAGGCGGAATTACTGTACAGTATTAACAGGAAGCTTCTTTCTACCAGGGATCTGGATACGATAGTAAGATACTCCATGGAATATTTAAAGAATGAACTGGCACATTCGATCGCTTTTTTTCTGGATATTGAACCAAAAGGAGAGTGGAAGCCTTATTTCAGAGACGCAAAAGAGGATGTGGGTATCGAGCATTTTACCAAAGAGGAAGTGTTTAGTTTAGTGCGGCTTGCCGCAGATCAGCAGGAAGCCCTGGAGGATAGAGATTATGGTTATTTTCTGCCAATAGTTACGCAGAACATTACTTATGGAGTATTTGCTTTTTCCTTTGGGGAAAAGGATTTGAATAAGAAACAAAAGATGTTTTTGGAATTAATAGCGGATCAAACAGCTCAGGCACTCAGAATGTACCGTCTTATGGCAGATCAGCAGGAAGTCAAGGTAATGATGGAGGCGGAAAAGGTAAAGAACAGCTTCTTAAGAAGTATATCTCACGATTTGAGAACTCCGCTTACCGGTATTATCGGCGCCAGCTCCACTTTATTGGAGGAGGGGGATAAAATACCTGATGAGGTCCAAACCAAGCTGATAGAGGGAATACATACGGATTCTCAATGGCTTTTAAATATGATTGAAAACATATTATCTGTTACAAAGTATATGAAGAATGATATGGTGATTGATAAATCGGAGGAAATTGTAGAGGAGGTAATAGAAAAAGCCGTCTTAACCTTCCGCAAACGCTTTCCGAATGCCAAAATCACCATAGATCAGCCTGAAAAGGTGATTTTGCTTCCCATGGATATTATATTGATCTCTCAAGTGCTTATAAATCTTTTGGAAAATACACAAAGACATGCGGGGGGTCAAAGATCGGATGTGGTAATAGAAGTAAAGGAGTGGGAGGATTTCGTAGGTTTCGTTATAACCGATACCGGTCCGGGGATCAATCCAAAGCTTCTCCCCATGCTATTTAATTTTACGGTTGCATCGGAGAGCCCCTATAAAGATTCAATGCGTGATTTAGGGATCGGGCTTTCCATTTGCAAAACAATAATCAGAGCCCATGGAGGAGAGATATATGCAAGCAACCGGCCGGAAGGCGGGGCGCAATTTACATTTACAATACCGTTATGCGGGGAGAAGAGTGAAGGATAAATCTTTCATAGAGCGAATACATTAGCTTTTGGCAGGGTTGTGCCTGCGGATCAAAAGGTAAAGGTGAACAGAGAGGTATAGCTATGAAAAACAAACACCTTATTATGATTGTAGAGGATGAGGACGCCATCATGGAGTTCATCTCTGTAAAATTAGTATTACAAGGCTACAGGACACTGAAGGCAGTTAACGGGCAGGAAGCAATTTCCTTTGCCTCCTCCTATTGCCCGGATTTGATTTTGCTGGACTTGGGGCTGCCGGATATGGATGGTCTGGAAGTGCTGGATTCGATTAGGAGCTGGAGTCAGATTCCTGTGATTATCATATCGGCAAGACATGAAGAGAGGATCATTGTATCGGCTCTTGATGGCGGTGCGGATGACTATATTACAAAACCTTTTAACAATGTTATTCTGATGGCAAGAATCAGAACCGCGCTGCGGAAAGGGCATATGACGAAGATCAAAAATAGTATGAGGGATCAGTTGTTTCGTTTGGGTGATTTATACATTGATTATGATCGGAGAATAGTAACCGTGGAAGGAAACGCAGTACATCTGACTCCGATTGAATACCGGATTATCGTTTTGCTTTCTCTGAATGTAGGGATTGTACTGACTCATGAATTTTTATGCCGTGAGCTTTGGGGACCTTATGTGAACAAAAGCAAGGCGCTCCGGGTCAATGTTGCAAATCTGCGGAGGAAAATTGAAAAAAATACGGCAGACCCTCAATATATTTTAACTGAAATGGGAGTGGGATATCGGATGCTGGAAGAAGTATGACAGGCGCCCCAAGCAGTCATTTATGGAAGCAGATAGACCGGGAGACCGATTACCACATAATAATAATCCCCCTCGATCAAGGTCCGCATCTCTCCGGAATGCAGCTTGATAATCTCCTGGCAGGTAATAATACCGACGCCGTGACTGTCAAGCTGGTTGTTCTGAAGAATATAATTGCTTCCGGTAATATAAAGCATGTTGTTGACAAGGAAGGCCTTATAGCTGATCGGCCTGCTTTTCTGGGCATATTTAATGAGATTGCCCTCCAGATTGTTGAATACTCTCTCAATCTGCATGACATCTACCTTAAGGAAGCATTCTTCCGTTAAGTCTATTTCAATTTCCGCCGGATAGCCTTTATCCGTTAAGCTCTCTCCCATACTGTTCAGCAGGTATCCGATAAATTCATTTCCGATCACCGTCTCAAAATTATATTTATAGTCCTTATTCTGATTCAGAAAATGGGAAAACAAATTATCCGACAGATCATTGATCAGGATGGATTTCTCCTTGATTTTGGTCAGATACCGGTCTAATTCCTGGGAATTGGAGTACTTCCGGTCCATAATCAAATCGATATAGCTGTTTACGGTGGTCAGCGGCGTCCGGATATCATGGGAAATGGAAGTGACTAAATCATAATTCTTCTGACGAAGCAGCTCTTCTTCCTTCCGCTGAAGATCCAGCTCCTTGCTCATCCGGTTGATGGAATTCACCAAATCGGTGATTTCATCCTTTCTCTCCGACTGGATTTCATAGGCCAGGTTGCCGCCCTCCAGAATCTGAATCCCCTTCTTGATCTCCAGAATATCCTTTACCAGCTTCCGAAACTCATGCAGAGTCGAGAGAAAAAATAAAAATACGCAGAAAAAGCCAACAATATAGTCCAGCCGCTGCTCCAGCTGCTGCTTATATAAGATGGTAACATACAGATTAGTTTCGCCGTCACGGAAGGTTATTACCTGGGCCGGGTCCTTGGAGGGCTCGTAATAAATGTAGGATACCTTCGGTGTGATGCGGATGATATAATCCAGGGAATCATAGATTACTTTGCCGTTCTCAACCAGCTTGATGTGCATCAGACTCTGTTTTTTATCCCAGGACTTAATGGCGTTGACGTCCTTGACGGACAGGTTGTTCTCTGTGACATAGCTTTGAAACTCCTCGCAGGCGCTCAGAAGCTGATCATGGTATACCTGGGAATCCACATTCATGTGATCCACATAGTAAACCGCAATATTAATAAAAACCGTATAGATCAGAAGACAGATTAAGCCGGAGGAGACCACCCTAACCATCAGCTTTAATTCCAGTTTAGAAGGTTTTATTCGTTTCACCCACATAGTACCCTCTTCCCCACATGCTTTTCAGATGCTGTGGATTCTTTGGATCTTTCTCAATTTTTTTTCTTAGATTGCTCACATGGACTACAATCGTGTTATTGTCCAGATAGGTATAGTCCTGGTTCCATACGGACTCATAGAGATTTTGCACGGAAAAGACCTTATTGGGATACCGCATCATCAGACATAGAATGTCATACTCAATTGGGGTCAGTACGATGGGGATATTGTCTACGGTTACATTCTTCGTATTATCATCCAGAATAATATTGCCTATCTGATAGATGCTCTTCTTTTCCCGGTACAGAGATTGATACTGATAACAGCGCCGCAGCAGGGCCTTTACCCGGTACACCAGCTCTGAATTGGAGAAAGGCTTCACCAGGTAATCGTCGCCGCCGGCACTGAAGCCGATGGCTTTATCCGATTCCAGAGCTTTTGCGGTTAGGAATAAGATGGGAGCCATAGATACGGTACGAATCTCCTTGCACACCTGAAACCCATTTTTTTCAGGCATAGCAACATCAAGGATGATCAGGTCAATGCTTTCATCGGCTAATTCGATCGCTTCTTTTCCGTCACAGGCCATAATCACATCAAAGCCCTCAGCTTTCAGAAGGATCTCAAGGATCTCGCGAATATCGGAATCATCATCCGCAACCAGTATTTTAATTTTATTTTCCATCGATGTAATCCTCCGTTCTGCCTCCAATTTGCGAATTTGGGCTGCAGCACAATAGTTGCAAAGGGAATTGTTTTATAATCGACAAAATTAATCACCTCGGACAGACCGTTTGGAAGTTCTGATATGAGTAAGGATATACATGGCAAAACTAAGCAGCACGGGGAGATAAAAGCTGATCACCCGGTGGATCAGCATGGCATAGGTAAGCGTATCCGAAGGAAAGTATACATCGAATACCTGCAGGAAGCCCCCTTGGGAAACACCTTCCGCACCTGGCAGAGGAATTCCGGAGACGGATACCGTAAGTAGGGACTGGCAGGTAAGCAGGTCCGGAAGCTGCTTTATATCATAGCCCATACTACAGTATACCAGAGCCGGAATGGAATTGAAAGAGATCATCTGCAGGATGCTTATAACCAGTATCTTAACAAACAACAGGGGATGCCTCTTTAAAACCATTGCCTTTTCCTGATAGGATGCCAGATTATGGTCTAATTTATTTCGGAGGTCATCGGTTCGTTTTATTAACCTGAATTTCATGCCGAGCCTCAAACCCAGCCTAAGAAGGCCGGGAACGAATTTCTTTGAAAACATGAGTGAGAAAAATATAAATATGGCTCCGGTGTTGACGATTACGCCGTAAACCAATAAATAATACAGCTTGCCTGCAAAATAGGAGGCCGCTGGTAACCGCAGCAATGCGGCGGCTGCGGCTACCAGAAGCATTGCAATCTGATAGACGTATACAATAAAAAATATGGTAACGGAGGATACGGTCAGGGGGAGCTTATCCCGTTTCATGTAATAGATCTGAACCGGCTGCCCCCCGCTGGCAGAAGGAGTGATGGAACTAAAGTAGAAGCCAAGAGAAGAATATTCAATGCATCGGAAAAAGGAGGTCCGGTATCCAAGCGCCTTCAGGATAAGATAAATATTGACCGCTTCGCAGAGGACAAAGAGCAGAATCATGCCCAGGCCGCCCATGAGATAACGGGCATCGGCATTGGCCAGGGCAGATTGCAGCTCAGAAAGAGTATAGCCCTTCATATAGATGTGAAAGGTGACTGCGATCAATACCAGTAACAGCACAGCGCCGCCGATTTGCTTTTTTAGCTTCATGCCCTGATCATGCATAATTGAAAAACTCCTCCACGGTTACAAACCGGTAACCTTCCTGCTTTAATTTGGGAAGCACAAGCTTAAGCGCATCAATGGTATTAAAGGGTGCACCCTTGGCTCCTCCGTATTTTTCACAGCCGTCATGGAGACAGAGAATTGCTCCGTCAAAGACCTTCTTCAGAATTTTGTCCGCCAGCTTCTCCGGCGGAAAGTCGGCCTTCCAATCGCCGACCATTACATCCCATAAGATCATCTTAAGCTGATGTTTTTTCATAAACATACGGGTCAGGGGATTTCTCACACCCCAGGGGGGGCGGTAGAAGTTGATTTTGCAATTCATATTGTTTAATATCTCCAGACTTTTTGAAAAGTCATGCTTCATATATTGGTAGCTGCAGAACAGGGCATGCCGGTGTTCCAGAGAATGGAGCGCTATGCAGTGCCCTTCCGCTTGCATGCGGCTGATTAATGCCGGGTGCTGGGCAGCATTGCTTGCTACGACAAAAAAGGTGGCTTTTATGCTCTCATCTTTTAGGATATCTAAAATTTTCCGGGTGTAAACCGCATCCGGACCATCATCAAAGGTTAAAACTAATCGTTTCATCAATATTGCAATCCTCTCTGTTTGAATTGTATCGATACCGGTAACCGGTATTCTCGGGAATGCTGTCCTTAACCAGGCAGGTTTCCAGAACTTCGGTCAGTTTACAGCGATCTAAGGTATTCTTAAGCCGTTCAACGTTATTTTTATATTTCATCAGGCAGCAATCCTCCAGGTTTCTGGTGATTTCCTTCAGACATGGTCCGAGGCTGCCGGGAATCACGGTGCCTATCCCCATGTCCTGGATATATTGTGCATTATACCGCTCCTGCTGCAGGGAGGGCTTCAGGGCAAGAATGGGTACTCCGGCGTAGATTGCTTCAAAGGTAGTGACTCCGCCGGGCTTCGTAATAATAATATCCGCCTGCCTCATATAGTCCTGGACATTGGAAACATAGCCCAATACCCGGATGTTCCTGTACCTGCCCTGGAGGCGCTGATACAGCGCATGGTTTTTACCGGTGATGATAGTAACTCTGGCTCCGGGTATTTGATCCAGATCATAATAAAAGCGCATTGTCTTAGGAAGCATTCCTAATCCGCCGCCCATCATCAGGATATGTCTGAGACAGCTGCCATCGTCCTCCGGCTTTCCTGGGGCGGGCTCCGTGAAGCCGGGACGTACCGGCAGTCCGGTAATATATATTTTGTCGGGCGGGACCCCTTTGGCGGTAAATTTATCCGCAACCGACCGGGAGCCTACAAAGTAGAAATCCGTATTCCGGTTAATCCATTCGGAATGTCCGGTGATATCTGTAACACAGGTAATCAACGGCAGTGAGGACCCGGTTCTTTCCTTGTACAGGGAGATGATCTGGGAGCAGGCGGGAAGCGTCGATATGATCAAATCAGGGGCTTTTTCTTCAATTAACCTTAAGCAGCACCGGACAAAGAACATGCTCAGCTCCGGCTTTTGATCGGTTTTTCTGTTTTCTAAAAACCGGTATCTGCTGTTATACAGCTTGTGGCCCTTGCTCACAAGGACCTGAAAAAAGGCATAATACGGGTCTGCAAATCTGGGTGAGGCATATTCGAGCCAATCGATGACTTCCACATCAGCCCGAAGGCGGCTGAGTTCGATTTGCTGCTTGACTGCCAGGGCGGCCGTCATATGGCCCATTCCGAATTTTCCGGTCAATATGACTATTTTCATCAATATCACACTCCTCTGTTTGAACTGCTCAAGCAACAGTATAGAAGGTCAATGTTTAGTATCCCTAAAGTAATTATTAAGAATTATTAAGATGGAGGGGGGCTGTGAGTTGGCAGCAGAAAAAGGGGCAGGAAAGGAGCAGGAAACATTCACCAATGAGCACCGGGATACAATTATGATACAATTAGTGTATAGAATCGGGAAAGAAAGAACTTATTACTTATTGCAAAGTGCTGAAAGGAGGAACACGGATTGAATTACCGCATATTAATCGTTGAGGATGAGAGAGCGATCTCCAATCTTCTCAGGATGAGCCTCACCTCTGCGGGATATTGCTGTGACATAGCCCACGATGGGATGGAAGGGGCGGATAAGCTGGAGCAAAACCGGTATGACCTTGTCCTGTTGGATATTATGCTGCCCAAGGTGGATGGCTATGAGCTGATGGAATACATCAGGCCAATGCAGATACCGGTTATTTTTCTCACAGCGAAGGGAAAGACAGAGGAAAAGGTGAAGGGCTTGAGGCTGGGGGCGGAGGATTATCTGACAAAGCCCTTTGAGATACTGGAGCTGTTGGCAAGGGTGGAGACCGTGCTGCGCCGCTACCACCGGATGGACCGGGAGTATGAGGTCAAGGGAGTCCGGGTCAGTACGGATACCCGCAGTGTAACCTGCGACGGGCAGGAGATCCCATTGACGATGAAGGAATTCCAATTGCTGGTCTTATTTCTTGAGAATAAGAATATTGCTCTGTTCCGCGACCAGATTTATGAAAGAGTATGGGGAGGCGAATATAGTGCTGACACCAGGACGGTGGACCTGCATGTCCAGCGCCTGAAGAAAAAGCTTGGCTGGGAAAAAGAGATTATTTCCGTACATAAAATTGGATATCGGCTGGAGGTATAAATGAAGTTTTCGTGGAAAATATTTATCAGCACCTTCTTTGTTGTATTGCTGAGCCTGAGTATCGGAGGTACCATGATTATCTCCGCAGCGTTTACCAACGGATTGGCAAGCGAAATAAGCCGCAGTCAGAAGGAAGTCAGGACAATGGTTATGGAAATTGCGGCATTGCTACAAAATTATCAGCGCCCTGCCCATGTGCCGGATGAAGCAGCACTGAAGGAGGTGCTTGATATTCTTGGGGAAAATTGGGGGAAGGAAGGGAAACAGTTTCAAGTCCTTGGACCTGACGGTGAGATTCTGGCAGGGGAAGGGATTCTCCGGATCCGATTGAAAGAGGAGGAGCAGGACCGTAACAAGGATTTATTATCGGAGAACGGTAGGGATGATATCTCTGAACAGAGGCAATTTACTTATATGATATGGAATGAGGGGGAGTCCTATTACATACAGGCACAGACCATACTGCAATTGGAGGGCCGTCCGCTGCGGCTTCTCAGTCAAGCCGATGTGACCAGGGTGTTCCGGGAAAGGGCGGAACAAAGATCAGCTTTTTCCCGTATCATGCTGCTGGTCGGCGGCTTTAGCGCAGTGCTGAATGCGGGCCTTGCGATCTGGCTGACCAGGCCGGTCCGCAATTTAACACAAATGGCCCAGAGACTCAGCAGGGGAGACCTGAGGGCCCGGGTTGAGCTGCGGGTGAGCAAGAAGGGGGCAAAGGAGGATGAAAT